>CAXBRG010000017.1:0-13612 GCA_963977995.1 uncultured bacterium
ATTAAGTTGGACTTCTTTTCCCGGCAGAGTTTCAGCCCGAACTGCAAAACCATGATTTTGCGAAGTGATAATGATTTTATTGTTACTTAGGTCTTTCACGGGATGATTAATTCCATGATGACCAAACTTAAGCTTATAAGTATGAGCGCCCACAGCCCGAGCCAAAAGCTGATGGCCCATGCAAATGGCCAAAATGGGAACTTTTCCGATGAGCTTTTGAATCTCTTGAACACTGCTAGGAACAGTCGCGGGATCCCCGGGACCGTTCGAGAGCAATATCGCTTTAGGTTGATATTTTAAAACCTCTTCAGCAGGCATATTGTAGGGAACCACCTGAACTTTGAAGCCTCGTTTTCCAAAGTGTCTTAAGATATTCCACTTAACTCCAAAGTCATAAACGACCACCGTTCCTGCATCTTGCTTCCATCCCTCCTCGGAAAACAGATAAGGCGATTTGCAACTCACTCGAGAAACGAGATCTAACCCCTCCATCGAGGGAATGGATTTTATTAATTTTTCCGCGTGAGCTTTAAGCTCTTCTTTTTTCAACTTCTCAGTAGGAAATATAATCGCTCTCTGTGCCCCTTCGTCCTCACGCCATCGTGGCATCGCCAACGAATGTTGTTGCGACGGCGTCCGACTCATCGGCGTTGGTGAGCTGGTCCAGCGTCGCCGGTGCCACCCGCTACGTCGTCATTGCGAAGCCAAATAATGCGACGTGTGTCGTTACGAGCACGACGTGTGTCGTGCGTGGACTCGTCAATGATGTGACGTACACACTGTCCGTGTACGCCGCGAGCGTGAGCGGAACGTCACTCCCGTCTGCGCCCGTCACGGTGACGCCCCAGGCACAGGCACCGAGTACTCCGGCTGGTGTCGTTGCGACCACCTTTGGCCTTCACGCCCGCGTCATGTGGCAGCCGTCGTTCAGTCCGTCACTACCAATCACGAGTTACACGGCCACGGCATCACCGGGAGGCCAGACCTGTTCGACGTTATCGACCACGTGCACCATTACAGATCTCACCCCCGGATTGACGTACACCTTCTCGGTGACGGCGACGAACGCGGCCGGAACGTCAAGTCCCTCCTTGGCGAGTAGTGCGGTTTCGGTTTTCGACCGACCGAGCGCTCCACAAAATGTCGTGGCGGCTCCCGCACCCGAATCGATTGGCGTGAGTTTTGACCTACCGGCCAGCGATGGGGGGTCGGCAATTGACGACTACCTCGCGGTGGCGTTTGTTGCGGCCACGAATCGTTTTGTCTCTCGCTGTCATCCAAGCCTCGCAACCCGATCGTGCACCCTGACGGGGCTCACGACAACAACGACCTACGCCATTCGCGTGTTCGCGCACAATGGTGCGGGGTACTCCGTCTCTGCGTCGCCGAGTTCGACGGTCACCACGGGCTACAACGCGCCGGGCACGCCACTTGGTGTTACCGCCAGTGCCACGTCGCAATCCATCACGGTGACGTGGTCACCGCCGTCGAGCGATGGCGGAGGTGCTCTCACGGGCTACACCGTCTACGCCCGAGATGGAACTGGTGGCGAGTTCACCTGCACGACGACATCCACGTCGTGCGCGGTCACAGGTCTCACGAATGGAGTCGCTTACTCGGTCACGGTCGTGGCAACGAATGGTGCCGGGACCTCGGCAGAGACCTCGGCGCTCAGCCGAACGCCCGGCGACGTACCCGGAAGCCCCACGTCGGTTCTCGTGGTACGAGGAAACGCATCACTCGCAGTGAGCTGGACTGCACCCGTCATCACGGGCGGGTCGCCGATCAGTTCCTACACCGCAACGGCCGTTGATGGTGTGGGGTACACGCGTTCGTGTACCACGGCAACAACAACGTGCACTATCACGAATCTCGTGAATGGTACGGAGTATTCGGTATCGGTCACTGCCGCCAACGTGACCGGCAGCTCCTCTGCCTCGGGGACAGTAACGGAAACTCCCGCAACGGTGGCGGGAGCCCCCACGTTGGACACCGTGACACCACTCGACGGATCGCTGGACGTTGCGTGGTCGGCACCCGCGCTGTCCGGTGGTGCAACCGTTTCGGGATACACCGTGACGGCGGACGATGGTGACGGCGGAGTCTTCACGTGCACGACGACTCTGACGTCGTGCACGATAACGGGTCTCACCAATGGCGTGTCGTATCTCGTCACGGTGGTTGCGTCGAACGCGGTGGGTGAGTCGGCAACTTCGAATGCCGTGTCGGCAACACCGTGCGCGGCGGCAGAGGCTCCGGGCTCGGTGCTCGTGACGGCCGGCGACACTTCACTCGTGGTGGAGTGGTCAGCACCTCTCATTGATGGCGGTTCGGCGGTCTACTCCTACACCGTGACGGCGGACGATGGTGACGGCGGAGTCTTCACGTGCACGACCGCAACCTTGAGCTGCACCGTGACCAATCTTGTCAATGGCACGGCGTACTCGATCACGGTGGTCGCAATGAACAACGCTGGTGCGTCGCCGGCATCGACGGCCGTGTCTGGTACGCCGACGCCCGCACTCACCGCACCGGCGGCTCCCACATTGGTGGGCGTGACGCCAGGCAACGCGTCACTAACGGTGTCGTGGACGGCGGGGGCGGACGGCGGTTCGCCGCTGGCCGGCTTTACCGCGTACGTCATTGATGCGGCGGGGGCTGTGTTCAGCTGTTCAACCGACGCAACGGAGTCATCGTGCGTCGTGACGGGTCTCGTGAATGGGACGAACTACACCGTGTCGGTCGTTGCCACGAATGACATCGGTGACTCCGATCCGTCGAATGAGATTGACGAGACACCCGTGACAACCCCGTCGACACCGAATGACATTTCGGTCGTGGCCCACGATGGGGCAATCAGTGTTACGTGGACGACCCCCGACTCTGATGGCGGCAGTCCGATTACGGGCTACGTAGCGTACGCCTACGCTCCTGAAGGTTCGCTAGTGGGATTGTGTGATGCGACGAGCACCGTCTTTACCTGCACGATTACGAACCTCACCAACTTTGTGATGTACAGCGTCACCGTGGTGGCGGTGAACGCGGCCGGTGAGTCAGGAAACAGTGCCAGCGTCAACCTTCCGAACGCCAACGTGATTCGACAGATTGGGACTGGATGGATTGCGTACGACAACTGGATTGGCTTTGTGGGATCTGATCCGAGCGTGCAAGGGACCTATGCGTCGGCGACGAGTGCCACGACGTACGACTTTGACTGTGGCATCAGCGATATTTTGCCAGGGCCGGAGGGTGGAATTTACGTTCAGAACAACTGCGGCGACATTTTCTATGTTGCCGCTGACGGTTCGGTCACCAATATGGGCTACAACGACAATGGTTCGGGGTACCAGATGGCTATCGGACCAAACGGCGAAGCCGTATTCACGAGTGATAATTGGTTCCTCCACGTCTACGACTACGTGGCCGGTGAGTGGCAAAACAAGTACTTAAGCGGTGCGGACTGTATTAACGGAGTCGCTATTGATAGCTCCGGAAGGGTATGGGTGTCTGACGTCTGCAATGGTTCCGTGGGAGTCGTCAACGCCAATATCTTCGATGGAGTTTCCGGCGACACCTACAACGTGACGTGGTACGGCGAGATGTGTTCGCCCTATCGCCTGGTATTTGACGCCAACGACGTCTTGTACATCGGTTCGGACTGTTGGGGGCGGTACACCACGTTCGACACGATTCACGATGCGTGGACCTACGTCACGGATCTCAACGGCTACCTGCCGGCGGTCTACACCGTCAATAATCAGGCCCTACCGCTGAATGTTGATATGTGGCCCCACCGCTTCCTCGAAACGGGTCACTCGGCGATGCCGCAATCGCCGCAGCCATCAATGCCAACGTGGGGAACGATCTACACCTGGGGAGCGACGTGGGCTCAGGGCCGCTGGAATCCCTCAGAGTTCGCAGGACTCGATGGGCCAATTACGAGCTACACGATGACCGTGAATGACGCCACGGGCACTGCGCATTCGTGCACAACCTCGTTGAGCTCGGGGCCGACCAACTTCGACGCGGGTACACCGACCTGTTACGTCACCGGTTTGACGGAAGGTGAGACGTACAGCGCCACGGTGTTTGCATCAAATGCAGCGGGTAGCTCGACGTCTCTCGCCATTGGTTCATTTACCACCTCTCAGCCAACTATCAGCATCCCGTCAGAGTTCTCCTCCCTGAAACCAGAGACGTCGACATTGATCTCGACGTTGGCGACGAGTGGCGCCCCTCTGTCGGTATCGAATCTTCCCCCTAACTGGATGGTGAGCGTCTACGTGACGCACGGAACAGTCGGTATCTCGTGGCCGAACTACCGGCAAGCGTGCGGTACGTACTGCGTGAACTATTGGGGTGGACGCCAAGTCATCGTTCTCGAGGGATCCGAGGCATCGATTAATCACGACTTGGCCACATTGGAGATTCGCCCCGATGCGTCACAACTCCCGATGAAGATTCACGTCATTGCGACGCCGAACAACGTGATTTACAACCCTGTCACTGATCACTACCTCCAACTGATGTCGAATTGGGGCACGTTCCAGACGGTTCTGGCGACCGCTGCGCAGTACTCGCTCTTTGGCATGCAGGGGTATCTCTCCGCGCCACTCGATCTCACGCAGTATCAATTGCTATTCGGTTATTCCGGTCAGTTCTTTATGGCAATTACCGACGACCCCGCCTTTATTCGCGATCCGATAACCGGGGCCCTCAAGTTCTCCTACATGTACGCCAATAACGATCCTTCGACGTCGTGGACGGAGGGGTACTTATCAGATCCGGCGGCATCATTCCAGAAGTGGCACATCGTCGCTGGACCACTCGCCGGTGTTCAGTTCGCCCAAGGCGCCGCCATGTCGGGTCCGGGGGGCTCTGGCGTGGTCGGCACCGGTGTGGGAGTGAACGGTTATGTCGCGAGCTTTTGTAACGGCGAACCGAATAACTGGAGTATGAGCGAATCAGTGTTGATGCAGGGCAACAACGACTGCTACAACGACATGAACGCATCGACGTGGGGTAGTGGCTTTATTGAATACGGCGGTATGTCGGGTGACGTTCGCTCCGCAGAGGCTTACGTTCTCTCGACGGCGCAAATTGAGGTCGTGGCACCCAAGTTGCATGCCGTGACGAATTTTGCGGTGTCGGGAAATGAACTCGCGGGCTTCCAAGCAACCTGGACCGAGCCGGATAACACCGCCGAGGTGGGGCTCAGTGAATACCGACTGTCGGTGTATCTGCAGAACGCCGATGGGACCGAGACGCTGACGTGGCAGGGTTGGTGTGGTCCGTGGCAAACGTCAAGCTGGCTTGCGGGAATGACGGTCGGCAAGAACTACCGAGTCGAATTGGCCGCGATCAACGCGTGGGGCTCGACACCCGCCGAGGTTCGTTTCACGCCGAGTGACCCGTACGTTGAGATCTCCAAGGTCGCGCTGTCGGTGTACGGCAACGAAGTGACAGGAACCTGGACTAGTGCGGAAACGTACGGATCAATGTGGTTCTCGCAATTGTCGGTCTATGCGATGGACGGCACCTACGTCACTCAATGTCGCTCGTACGACGGTCCAGGTGTCAATTCCTGTCGTATTGGCGGTCTGACGGCGTCCACCCAGTACCAAGTCGTCATTCAGGGCTACGGCTGGTGGTCCGGTATGGGCGGTGGCATCACCACGACGGTCACGACCGCTGATAAGTACGAGGCCAGTAACTATCGAGCGATTGCGACCCTTCCAACGTGGCCGTACTCGGCCTCCGTGACACCAGACGGAGCTGTCTGGTACCACTACGGCACCACCATCGTTCGCATGGTCAATGGTGTCGTGTCGTTCACGGTGGACACGGGAACTGCCCTCCCCGCCAACGTCAGTGTTGGCGGCGGTATCGCCCGACCAGATAATTCGGTGGTGTACTACACCTCGGGTTACGACAGTAACTGGTTCGACACGGGCATCTTGATCGTGTCGTCGACGGGTACGACGTCGTATCTCGCGAGCACGGCGACCAACTGCGCCAATTCGATTGCGCTCTACGGCGAAAACTCCGTGGTGGTCTCAAACTTCTACGGGCTCACGGTCATAGATCTCAGCTCCGGCGAGTCGTCAATGTTGCCCGGTACCACGATGTGGGACTACAACTACTCGTATCTCGTGCCATCGAACGATGGTCAGCTCTACTTCTTTGATCGGAGCGGCCAAATGATTCTGCACCGGTATGACGGTGTTGACGAGAATCTTGTGGCCGTGCTGACCTCGGTGGAGGTGCCCGGTATTACGTGGCAGGGACGAGCTGTGGTGAACGGAACACTCTTCAACTACGACTTCAACCCCTCATTTGGCCGCTACACCATCTTGTCGACAGACTTGTCAACGGGTGCGAGTTCAACGTTCTCGAACTTCCAAGAAATGATTGGCGCCCCGGCCTTCAATGATGTGACGAGTGACGGCCAACTCGTTGCTCGCGACAACATGGTGGTGTTCCTCATTTACACCCACCAGACCTCCTAGGCTCACGGCGTGTCAAACGAGAACCAATCTGTCGCCCACATTGAAAAGACGTTGGATGGCGTGGCTACCGCCATGCGACGCCTCGCCGATGGGACGTATCGTCGCTGTGTCTCTTGCGGTGCCGAGATCAGTCGTGAAATCCTTGAAGCCAATCCGCTGTATACCTCGTGCGCTGCGCATCCCCAGATGGGTGAAGCACAGTGAACGTGCGTGACGAGACAGAGCAGTACGTGGAATCAGAAAAGCGGCATTTTCGACCGGATATCCAAGGACTACGTGCCCTAGCGGTCATCTTGGTCATCGTCGCCCACGCCAAGGTGCCTCACTTTGCTGGTGGGTACATCGGTGTCGACGTCTTCTTTGTGATTTCAGGGTTCGTCATCACAGAGCTTCTCTTGCGAGAGTCGCTCGCGATAGCCGAGCCCCGCCACCGGCTGACGTCAGCGCTCAAAGTTCTCGGCAAGTTTTACGCCCGTCGTATTCGACGCATCATGCCGGCCGCAACCTTGGTGATGCTGGCAACCGTGTTGTCGGCGTACTACTTCCTCGGACCCTTTACGTCGATGCAGTTGCTCGAGGATCTGCGCTGGGCGTCAACTTTCCGAGTGAATTTCCACTTCATTTCGGTGGGTATGGACTACTTCTCGCAAGGCCTGCCCCCGTCGCTCATTACTCACTTCTGGTCACTCGCGGTCGAAGAGCAGTTCTACTTTGTGTTTCCGCTGCTTCTCGTGTTCACGGCGGTCATCGTGGGACTCCGACGGCACCGCCTCGCACTCTCGAGCGTTCTCGCAGTGGTAGTGGTGTGGTCGGCGTACGAGAGCGCGAAGCTGACGACGGGAAGCCCCTACGCGTATTTTTCACCCAAGACTCGCTTTTGGGAGATTGGTCTCGGCGCACTTCTGGCCGCCCTACCTCCAACACTTCGCGCCATCGATGCCCGACTGGCCGCAGTGATTGGCTGGGTATCGCTGGGCGTCATCGTTGCGACCGCGTATCACCTCACCGATGCAAGTTTGGTTCCGGGGACGTTGACATGGTGGGCCTGCGCACCGGCGGGCGCCCTGCTGTTCTTTGGCAATGCCCGTCATCAGGCCGCTCCGTCTCGATTCTTTGCGTCGAGGCCTCTGCGGTACATCGGCGATATTTCATATTCGCTCTATCTATTTCACTGGGCGTGGTTGAAGCTCCCAGAGCAGTACGCGCAAATTAAGTACGGACTGATGACGTCGCTGCCTCCGCTTGCTCGAGTTGAGCAGATTGCCGCCGCAACTCTGTGCGCGGCAGTGAGTTATCGATTCTTCGAAAATCCCATCCGTCGTTCGGCCTGGCTTGATCGCCACCCGTGGCTGACGGCAGTGCTCGCTGCCGTGATGATTTCCCTGGTCTGGCTGACGGCGTATCTACTCGGGCGCTACTGGACGACGTAGGTATAAAAAAATCGCCCCCGGGATAACCCCGGGGGCGATGTGATGCACATCGTTACTTCTTGGTGGCCCAGAAGATTTCGGCGATTGCGTCGATTTCGCCGAGAAGGCGATCGGCAACGGCGACGTCGTTGGTCTTCTTCGCTTCACCGGCCGACTTGGTGGCCTTCCAGAAGAGGTCGTGAAGACCGGGGTGTGCCGCGAGATGTTCCGGCTTGAAGTAGTCGGTCCAGAGAACCCAGAGGTGGTGCTTGACCAGCTCACAACGCTCTTCCTTGATTGCCGTGGCGCGTACCTTGAAGTCGTTGTCGGAACTGGCGGCGTACTTTTCCATGCAGGCCTTTACAGACTGAGCTTCGAGCTTGGCCTGGGCCGGGTCGTAAACACCACACGGCAAGTCGCAGTGGGCGTGCACCGTGGTTGCGGTGGCGTTGAACTGAGTGCTGATTCGTTGCAGCAGAGTCATTGGACTACCTTTCACCGTTGGTTCCCGCCGGGACTCGACTAGGAATGAGGTCATGGTCAGATTAGCGACAGGAGTCATTTCGCTAGCCGCACGGGTCCTCGCGCCCGTGATTCGTCGCGTCCGAGTTGAGGGTCTGAGCATGGTGCCGACCTACGCCCCCGGTGAGTATCTCTGGGCGGTACGCCGTGTAGTGATTCCCCGCTTCCTTCGGGTCGGGGATGTGGTTCTCTGTCCCGATCCTGACAATCCCCAGCGAGAACTGCTCAAACGTGTGGACGACGTTCGATGGGCGGTTGTGAATTACGACGTCGTGTTGGCGGGAGATAATCGCGAGGCCTCGCGAGATTCACGGGATTTCGGCCCCGTTCCGGTGCGGCAGGTGAAGTGGGTTGTCTGGCCTCATCGCCGGCCTTTCGACAGTGATCGAACTCCTCCTACGCTGTAGGAGTGGGACGAGAGCGCGAAGGACTAGGTGGCTTTATCCACGAGCACCGTGCGCGTGCCCAGATTTCTCTGCGGAAACTCGGAGAGTTGGCCGGCGTCTCCAATGTCTACCTTTCTCAAATTGAGGCGAACCTAAGGAAGCCGTCGGCCGAAATTCTGCAGAAGATCGCCAAGGCTCTCGAAATCTCTGCGGAGTCGCTCTACGTGCAGGCCGGAATTTTGGACGAAGACCGCACGGGAACCACGGAACTCGCGATTCAATCCGACCCTCGACTGAGTGACGCCCAACGCCAAGCTCTCCTCACCATTCTGAGAAGCTTCCTTACGGATAATGATGCGGAGAGGGGGAAGTAGTGGCCCGGATAGCAGTTCTGTCGTATCACACCTCACCGTTGGCGCAGCCCGGCACGGGCGACGGTGGTGGCATGAATGTCTACGTTCGCGAAATGGGTGCCGCTCTGGCCCGCCACGGCCACGATGTCACGATTTATACCCGACGCGACGAATCATCGCTACGTGATGAAGTGCAAATTGAACCCGGGCTCCGGGTTCGACACATCACTGCGGGCCCCACAACCTCTCTGTCGATGTCAGACCTGCGTGACCATCTCGACCAGTTCACGGACGCTGTATCGATCTCTCTTCGCCGAGGACCACTGCCCGACGTTATTCATGCCAACTATTGGCTCAGCGGCATCGCCGGACATCGCCTAAAGCACGAACTGGATATTCCGCTGGTCTGCACTTTTCACACCTTGGAACGCATCAAGGCAGCGACGTTCCAGGCCGAGTCGGAGGAGCGGGCCGAGGAAGAGCAGAGGATTATCGGTTGCTCAGACGCCATCTTGGCGAGTTGCGACGTTGAAGCCCACCAGATTGTGGAGTTCTACAACGCGAACCCCGCCCGCGTGCACATCGTTCCGCTTGGTGTGGAACACGCTTTCTTTTCTCCCGGACCCGGGCGCGAAGCACGTCTGGCGCTGCATATGCCACTCAACGAACCGTTACTTCTCTTTGCGGGTCGAATTCAAGCACTGAAGGGTGCCGATCTTGCGCTCGAGGCATTTTTGGAAGTTCGCCAACGACTCGGGGTGGGACATCTGGCCATTGTGGGGGGACCAAGTGGTCCTCACGGTCTCACCGCCGTACGTCAACTTCGCGATCGAATTTCAGACGCCGGTGTGATCTCTCACGTGTCGTTTGTGGCTCCTCAATCACATCAGCTGCTGTCGACGTGGTATCGCGCCGCCGACCTCACCTTGGTGCCTTCACTGGCCGAGAGTTTTGGACTGGTGGCTCTCGAGTCAACAGCGTGCGGCACTCCGGTTATTGCTTCGGCCGTTGGTGGTTTGACCACACTGGTGGATGATCGAGTGAACGGTCGACTCTTGACGACGCGTGAGCCGCGAGAGTGGGCCGACGCGATCCTGAGTTCGCTCGACGCTTCAATTTTGCCGGCGATGCGTGATGCGGCACGGACGCACGCTGCGACGTACACCTGGTGTCGAACGGCACGCGCGATTGGTGACTTGGTCGAGCGCTTGCAGTCTGGTGCGCTCCTCCTGTGTCGGTGAGTCACACTCGCCTGACTGACGACGCGGAGCGTCAGAAGTTAGGAGAAATTATTCGCGATTGGGCGGCTCCCTGGTTAGCGAGTGACACATTGGTTCATATTGACGAGCCGGAGATCGCGAGCGAGACCCCTCGCTGGCTCCTACGTTTTCGAGGAGAAGAACGTGACGTCATCGCTGTGTGGCTGACCTGGCGTCAGCGCACTCTTCACGTTGAGACGGAACTGATGCCCGCACCGGACGAGCATGCGAGTGAAATCTTTCGTTACTTGCTCGTAAAGAACGCCGAGCTCTATCCGCTCCACGTCGCCCTTGGCCCCGAAGACGGCCTCTACCTCGTGGGGCGGTTCCCGATTGCGGACATCACTCCCGCATTGCTCGACGAAATTACGGGTGCGGCGGTGCACTACGTAGACGAACTGTTCCCCACCGTCATGGGCCTTGGATTCCCGTCGCTGTACCGCCGACGCCGACGCCGGTAGTCACTTTTCACATTTGCACTAGCGTGACACCATGACGTTTGACCTCGTAATTGTGGGTGGCGGTCGGATGGGTGGAGCCCTCGCCGCCGGCCTTCTATCGGCGAATTGGTGTGAGCCCCAGCGTCTCGCGATTGTTGAGCAGTTAGCCGAGACCCGCCAGGAGCTCTCAACGCTCCACCCGGGTGTCGCGGTTCTGGCGAGTCTTGAACTGGAGCACGTGGGCCCGTCAACGGGTGCCGTGCTTGCCGTGAAGCCGGAACAGGCGGAAGCCGTGGTCCGGTTATTAGGTGCTTGTGGAGTCCGTCGCATCATGTCGGTCGTGGCGGGACTCTCCACCGACCGACTGAGTGCCGCCTTGCCGAGTGGTGTGCCGGTCGTACGCGCCATGCCGAATACTCCCGTGCTGGTGGGTCACGGCGTGTCGGCAATAGCGGGCGGGGTGACTGCCTCGAGCGACGATCTGGACTGGGCGACGTCGATTTTGGGTGCCGTTGGCTCGGTGGTTCGTGTGACGGAGCGGCATATTGACGCCGTGACCGGAGTCTCAGGTTGTGGCCCCGCATTCATCTACCTTGTCGCGGAGTCGTTGATTGAAGCGGGCGTGCATCAAGGATTAACGCGCGCGATGTCGCGTGACTTAGTCGTTGGCACGTTGGCCGGTGCGGCGGAGATGTTGAGTGTGACGGGGGAGTCGCCGGAGGAGCTTCGCTCGCAAGTGACGTCGCCCGGTGGTGCGACAGCAGCGGGTCTGCGGATGTTGGAGTCGCGAGCAGTGCGTGCCGCATTTCTCGAGGCCGTGTCAGCGTCGGCCGAACGATCACGTCAGTTGGGACGGTAGAGATGTCGAGTGCAATGAATCGACGTCAGCCCCTTTCCGAGCCGACTCTGCACCGCCTCCCGGTGTACCAGCGCATTGCGCGCGAAATGGAACGTCGCGGGACCACGACGACAGACTCCAAGGCGTTGGCTCGACTTTCGGGTGCCACGCCCGCCACGGTGCGTCGCGACCTCTCGGGTCTCGGCACGCTTGGGACCCGCGGGTCGGGGTATGAAATTTCTCGATTGATTTCTGCGATCGATGACGCCCTGGGGCTCAATCGCGTCTACGACGTCATCGTGGTGGGTATGGGAAATCTCGGCCGTGCTCTCGTGGGCTCCAGCAACTTCTTGATTCGTGGTGCGCGCCTCGTTGGTGTCTATGACGCAGACCCCCAGGTGCAGGGCATGGAGATCGCCGGACTGACGGTGGCCGACCCAGCTCAGGGGTTGGTTCCCGCACAGATTGGTGTGATGTGCGTGCCGGCCGACGCCGCCCAGGATGTCGCGAACATGCTCGTCGAGGCCAACATTCACGCCATCGTGAACTTCTCTCCGCAGGTGGTGACCACCCCCGTCGGAACGACCGTTCGCTACGTTGACTTCTCGATGGAGCTACAGATTTTGGTGTATCACCTCATTAATGGCACCGGTCCCTTTGGTGGCGGCGTTCTTCGCACATTGGGGTTCACGCCACCCGTTCCGCGTCCCTCGTAGCATCAAGACGGAGGCATCGTGTCATTTCTCAGCGTTGGCATTTCACACGATCATGCGCCACTTGATCTCTTAGAGCGAGTGACAATCCCCGAAGAAGAGTTCGGAAAGGTTCTCGGCGCCCTCCTGGCGAACGCCAATATTCAAGAGGCCGTAGTGGTCTCAACGTGTCTTCGCACTGAGGTCTACGCCGTTATTGATCGCTTTCATGGCGCCGTTGACGAAATTACGGCCACGCTCGCCGCTCACCGTGAAGTCGACGTTGAGGAACTGGCTATCCACCGCACCATTCAGTTTGATCGCGGTGTCGCAAATCATCTCTTTCGCGTCGCGTCGGGTCTGAAGTCCGTTGTACCAGGTGAATTTGAGATTCTGGGGCAGTTGCGTCGATCGCTAGAGCGGGCTGAAGAAGAACACGCCGTTGGGCCGGAACTGTCCGAACTCTTTCATCGGTCCATGAGTGCGGGTCGTCGAGTACGAGCCGAAACGGCCATCGCCCGTGGCACGACCAGTTTCGCGCAGGCGACGGTCGGTCTCATCTGCCAACAGGTTGGACCGACTCTGGCGAACTCCACTGTCACGGTGGTCGGTGCGGGTCAACTAGCCGAAGGCGTCGTACGAGGACTCGTGGATTTAACCGACGGCCCCACCAGTGTGGTGGTCGTCAATCGAACCTACGACTCCGCAGTGGCCATGACGAGCCGCCTCGGTGATGCGCGCGTCAGCGTCACCCCCTGGGAAGCCCTCCTCACACAGGTGAGCGAATCCGATATCACGGTTTTTGCCGCGGACGTTCCCGAGCCACTCGTCACGGCCGATGATCTTGATAACAGTGACCGCCTTATCGTGGATCTGGGGATGCCGAGATGCGTGGACGCTTCGGTGGACTCGCTCACCCTGACACAACGACTCGATATCGCCCATCTCGAGTCAGTTGTTCAAGCGACACTCGCCGACCGCCACGCTGAGCTTGACGCGGCCGACACCATCGTCAACGTCGAAATTGAAAAGTATCTCGAGGACCGTCGCTCTCGTGGTGCGGCGGCCATCGTCTCCGAGTTTCGCGAATATCTTGAGGAAATTCGGGTCGCGGAGATCGACCGACGGGTCGGCGATCTCGCGGACTTCACTCCGGATCAGCGTGAGCGGGTGGAGTCGCTGACTCGTTCTCTCATTGCCAAAT
>CAXBRG010000018.1:0-13292 GCA_963977995.1 uncultured bacterium
CTGCCGAAGCACGAAGGAGCCCCATGTCACCGCTCACCACCGCCGCCATCGCAGATCTCCAGGCCTTCGCGGCCACGCACGGCGCGAACTATCTGACGACGCCCGATCCCGTTCACCCGCAGCGCTGGACGAATCCCAATTGTGCCAACCTGCAGCTCTGGATTCAACAGTGCGGACTCCAAGTACCCAATGGAATTAGCCGCGCCGACATCTTTGGAACGATTGGTCCTCTCCCTATTGAACTGACCTTTCTTTTAACAATGATGTGGGGCTACCAAACTGATGGCCGCGGCGCGTGGCGCACCGAGCGAGCAATTCTCACCGAGAACTTCATCAATCGGTTAACGCAGTGGTTCAACTTGGCGCGTGCGAACAATCTCGCGGGGGCCTATCGGGCGATGACCGATCCGGCATTGCGCATCGAGCGCATCGGCCTCGCGTTTGCCTCGAAACTGTGGTACTTCGCCGCGTACGACGAGAATCAGCCGTGGCCCGAGCAGCCCCTAATCCTGGACTCCCGAGTGCATAAGGCTTTGCGAGCGAGTCAGTTTCGGCATCTCAACGGGCCGCTCCTTCTCCCCGCATGGCACCAGTTCGCACGTCAACAGCCCGCTGATGTGTCCCTCACGAAATACGCCTACTACCAGTGGTATCTCCAGTTAGCCGTGGCGATTCGCAACAACTTTGTCCCTCAGCATCGCATCGACATCGTTGAATTCTGGCTCTTTTCGCGGGCGAATGACGTCGCTTAGTCACAACTAACATAACGACGGCGATTCTGCGACAGAGGTCGGCGCCGGTAGTACCCGATGACGACATATAAAGGAGAACTGTCATCATGACCTCTGCGTCTTTTGACTTTAAAGTTGCCGACCTCAGCCTCGCCGGATACGGCCGCGCTGAAATCACCCTCGCGGAACACGAAATGCCGGGGCTCATGGCGATGCGGCGTGAGTACGCCGCCAGTCAGCCGCTGAAGGGCGCCCGCGTTGCCGGTTCGCTGCACATGACGATCCAAACGGCCGTGTTGATCGAGACCCTGGTGGCCCTCGGTGCGGATGTCCGCTGGGTGTCGTGCAACATCTTTTCGACTCAGGACCACGCGGCCGCGGCCGTCGTGGTGGGCCCGAACGGCACGCCCGACAACCCACAAGGCGTCCCCGTCTTCGCCTGGAAGGGTGAAACGCTGGAGGAGTACTGGTGGTGCACCGAGCAGCTCATGCGCTGGCCCGGGCACGCCGGTCCAAACATGATTCTCGACGACGGTGGCGACGCCACGTTGTTCGTACACAAGGGACTTGAATTCGAGCGCGCCGGCTTTGTGCCAGCTCCCGACGCGAGCGACTCGGAAGAGTACGGCGTCATCTTGCGTCTCATCGACAAGATTGTGAGCTCGGGAGAAAAGTTCTTCGAGCCCATGGCCGCTGGCATCCTCGGAGTCACCGAGGAGACGACGACCGGAGTGCATCGCCTCTACGAGATGGAGCGCGACAACACCTTGCTCTTCCCGGCAATTAACGTCAACGACTCGGTCACCAAGAGCAAGTTCGACAACAAGTACGGATGCCGCCACTCGTTGATCGACGGGATCAACCGCGCCACCGACACCCTGATTGGTGGAAAGGTCGCCGTGGTCTGCGGTTACGGCGATGTCGGTAAGGGTTCGGCGGAGTCGCTCCGCGGCCAGGGCGCTCGTGTCATCGTGACCGAGATCGACCCAATCTGCGCCCTGCAGGCCGCCATGGACGGCTACCAGGTCACGACGATTGAAGAGGCCCTGCCACTGGCGGACATCTTCATTACCGCCACCGGTAACAAGGATGTCTTGACGGTTGAGCACCTGAGCAACATGAAGCACCAAGCCATCGTCGGCAACATCGGTCACTTTGACAACGAAATCGACATGGCCGGTCTCGCCAAGGTGTCGGGAATCGTCCGCGAGACGATCAAGCCCCAGGTCGACAAGTGGATCTTCCCTGACGGCCGTTGCATCATTGTGCTGTCGGAAGGCCGACTGTTGAACTTGGGCAACGCCACGGGTCACCCCAGCTTCGTGATGAGTAACTCGTTCACCAACCAGACAATGGCGCAGGTCGAGCTCTACACGAACCGTCCGACGTACGAGAACAAGGTCTACGTTCTGCCGAAGCACCTCGATGAAAAGGTCGCTCGTTTGCACCTCGACGCCTTGGGTGTGAAGCTCACGAAGCTCACGAAGCAGCAGGCCGAGTACATCGGCGTGGACGAAAACGGACCGTTCAAGCCCGACACCTACCGGTACTAGTTCATCGCGCCAGGAGGCGGCGGACCCAGTTCGTGCGGGCGTTGACGGCCTCCATCGACACCGCTGCCTTCGGCGCGATGACATCAAACCCGTGTATCGCTCCCGGCCACACGTGCAACTCGACGTCGCCACCGGCCGCCCACATTCGTTGAGCGAAATCCACGTCTTCGTCACGAAACACATCGGCCGAACCAACCTCCAGGAACGTGGGCGGGAGGTTCGCAAGCGACTCCGCACGAGCCGGGGCGTCGTAGGCCGTCACGTCGTCACTCCTCCATCGGCGGCCGAGTAGTGACTGCCACCCAAACTCATTCATGGATCGAGTCCAAAGAATGGTGTCGTCAAACTGGTGCGATGACGGCGACGTCATCCGGTCGTCCAACATCGGACAGTTCAAAAAGAGCCCCGTGAGGTTGACTTCACCCTGGTCGCGATTGCGCAGGGCGGTCGCCGCGGCGAGTCCCCCGCCCGCGCTCGTACCGCCGAGAATGATGCGTGGCGACGTGAGCCCCACGGATTCGGGATGCGTGGCGACGTACTGGAGACCGACGTAGCAGTCGTCGAGGGGTGCGGGCGCCGGCCACTCCGGAGCCAAGCGATACTCCGGCGAGACCACGACGGCCCCCGTCGCGAGCATGAAGGGATGAGTCTCCTCAACGCCATAGCGATCACCGAGGACCATGCCACCCCCGTGAATCCAGTACACCAGCGGCGCGTCGGGTGCGAGCTGGTCGGGCGTAAACACCGCCAGGGTGAGCGGGCCCGCCGGTGTCGCAATTTCCATATCGCGGTGGGTAACGCCCGGCAATGTGGCGAGGGTACGCCCGAGTCGCTGGCGGGCCGCGCGGGCGGCGGCCAGGTTTCCCGCGTGAAGTCGTGGGCCGTCGGGGCCGTAGAGGAGGCGCCGGACGGCGTCCCACTGCCGTCCAATTTCGGGGTCCAGCGGGATCGAGGGGGTCACGCCCCGACGCTACTCCAGGGCCGCGTCATAGGGGTCCGTCAGGATGTCCTCTTTACTAACCAAGGAGAGAGAAGTGACCGACCAGCTCAGCCTGCCCGACCTTTCATTCGAACGCACGCTCGTGAATACCCCGTTCGGACACGGGGCTCTTGGAATCTCCATGGGGCAGTACGAAGAACACTTGATCTTTGCCCAGTTCCGTGCGTCCGTCGTGGCACTTGACTACCGCCACGAGGCCAATCGGCTTATCCCCGTGAACCACAACGAGGGTTGGACGGTGGCGAAGCTCTCACGCATCTTTGCCGCCGACGTGCAGATCGAACGCTCCATGACGCAAGATCCATTCCATATCTACCTCATCGTGAGCGGCACCGACTTCATCTCTCTCATTCAAAAGGATCGCTCCCGCTGCGAAATCACCGTCTTCGCGCTCACCCCCGCCCGCGCCGAAGAGATTTGCGACACCGTCAATGCGGCTCTGCGCTTTGAGGTCAGCGAAGAGGACGAGGAAGTTTCTTTTCTGGTCTGGGGCAACAGCGAATACGAGATGCGACGTATCGCGCGTCGGCCCTGGAAGGAAGTCGCTCAGCACTACCCGGAGCAGACCACGCGGCAGAGTGTGACACGGTTGATGGACCTGACCGCCGAGACCAAGCGCGGTGGCCAGGTGATTATTTGGCACGGCGAACCCGGCACCGGCAAGACGAGCGCCATTGTCGCACTCGCCACGGAGTGGAACTGGTGTCAGATTGAGTTGATCTCCGACCCCGAGGCCTTGATGCGTAATCACAGCTATCTGTCATCCGTGATTCAGGGTCGGCGTCACAGCCACAAGATCAAGGCTCGCTTGTTGGTGTTTGAAGATGC
This sequence comes from uncultured bacterium, assembly GCA_963977995.1. Taxonomy (GTDB): domain Bacteria; phylum Actinomycetota; class Acidimicrobiia; order Acidimicrobiales; family RAAP-2; genus RAAP-2. The sequence goes on from CAXBRG010000018.1 coordinate 4,113, forward strand.
CGATGGCTTGGTCGTCGACAACGGCGCCAGGGGCAGTCGGTCGTCCGAGATGGCACGCCTCTTGGGTCTGGCGGACGGACTGCTGGGTTACGAACAGAAGATCATGATGCTCTTCACGACGAACGCGGCACCGGACCACTTGGATCCCGCGTTGTCGCGGCCGGGACGGTGTCTCGCCCACACCAAGTTCGATCGCTTCGAGCCGAACGAGATTCGGGCGTTGTGGCCCAACCTCACCCCCACGCGCTCAATGACGTTGGCCGAAATTTGGAGCGAGAACACCGACCAGGTCAATATTTTCGACGCGAGCCACGCCGCCCACACGGGGACGTATCTCTAGCGGTACCCGGCGAAGAGATCGGTCACGACACCCTCGAGGCCGTGTGGGTTGGTCGCCCTTACAAACCACTCGGTGCGCATCGTGTTCATAAACCCTTCGCGACCCATGCGCATCCAGTGGCTCTCTTCGGTGATCTGGCTGGCGTGAGCGCTCAGGGCGTCGAACTTGAGACCATTCACGGTGGAGATATCGATGGCGGCGGCAATCTGCTCATCCGGTGTCCCAAAATCGACGCCGTCGTCTTCCTCCACCACTTCGCCCTTGGCGATAGCCGCCTCGCGGCGACGTGCCCGAAATTCGGCAAACACGGCCTTCGGAATGGCGTTGAAGTACACCGTCGGTTCGTAGTCCAGCTGGGCCACGGCCGCCATCGTGATGCGGTGCGCCTGAATATGGTCCGGGTGACCGTAAAAACCAAAATCGTTGTACGTCATCACGACCTGCGGACGCTCTTCTCGCAGGACCGCCAGTAGTTTGGCGGCCGCCACGTCAACCGGTGTCTGCCAGAAGCTCCGTGGATCAGAGTTTTGGGGCCAGCCATCCATTCCCGAGTCGCGATACCCCAACATCACGAGACGATCAATATGCAAAATGTCGACTGCCGTCTCCAGTTCGATGCGCCGAAGGGCGGCCACGGCGTCCCCGTCGTGATCATCGTGCTCGGGTTTCTTGCCCGTGGGGTCATCCCCACACTCACCGTTCGTGCACGTGACGAGGACGGTGCGAACTCCCTGGCTCGCGAGCAGGGGGAAAACGCCACCCGTCGACGAGGCCTCGTCATCGGGGTGGGCGTGGACCGCCACGAACGTCAACTGTTCCGTCATCTCACTCCTCCGAAGAGATCTTCTGGGTCCATCGTGGTGTCGCTCGACGACCAGCCACACTGGTAGTACTCCCGACCAAACAGACTGTTAAAGCGTACGGGTTCCAGCGCCACGATATCCGCGTTATCGGTCTGACTCTGGTGAGCCGCAATGGCCCTCTGTTTGTTTTCCGCTCGACCCTCGGCGGTGATAACAACATCGATTGAAGTGTCGTCGCACGCAGTCGCCAGTTCGATCCAGGCCGGCACGGCGACACCCTCGGCGGCCAAATTGCGAGCCGCCGTCACGAGTCGGTGCGGCATCACCGGGTAGAACACGCGCTGCACAGAGGTGTCCCCCAAGGTGACGGCCGCCATCACACCACGATGCACCATGATGTGGTCGGGGTGGCCGTAGAACCCGCGTGCGTCGTACGTGAGAACGACGTCGACCCGTTCTGCAATCAGGACCTCGCGAATCGCCGACGCCACGACATCCAACGGCTGTCGAGTGAACGACTCCGGACTGTCGTTGCCGGGCCATCCCGCCATGCCTGAATCGGGATAGTCCAAACAGATCACGCGATCAATACCGGCGTCGTCCGCCGCCCTGTCCAGCTCCATCCGCCGGGTACGCCGCGTGGCGGGTGCATCGTGCGCGGGGTGATTTCCCGCTCGACCTGAGGGGTCGATACCCAATTGGCCATTAGTGCAGGTGACCAGAACGGTGCGAATACCTCGGTCGCGGGCCCACAGCGTGGCGGCAGCGGTGAAGATGGCTTCGTCGTCGGGGTGAGCGTGCACGACCGCGAGAGTGAACGGTGACGATTGACTCACGCTCCGCTCGCCATCTCGATCACGCGCCAGAGCAGCATCAGTCCCGCCAGGCCCAGGTAGAGAGCCACCGCCCGGAGAAGTATCTGTCGACCTCTCGTGGGCGTGAGCGGATGTACGAGTGCGAGCCGCGGCATGCGCCAGTCGGCCCGATCGATGTCGTAGTGCGGAGCCGGCCCCGAGTGAACGAACGCCCAGGGCACGACGATCACGAGCACTCCCCCCACCACGATGGCGAGGTCGATGATCACGCGATGAACATTGACGTCAGGGAACACGGTGGAGATCATCAGGGTGAGCGATAGAACGACGAGAGCCCCGATCACCACGGTGGCCACGGCATTCATCCACCGAGTATTCGTCCACGGTCCGAGGACGTCGCGATCGTTCGCGAGGAGCAGCACGAAGATGGTCGTTACGGGCAACATCAACCCGCACAGCGCCTGCACCGCCAGCGTGATCAGCCCGAGAGGGGCGTGAGGCCAGAGTGTCACGGATGCCGCCACAACCAAGAGGACAGCGAAGCCGCCGTAGAACGCCTTCGCGTCACGCAGTCGAGAGTTCAAGCCCTGGCGTGAACCCGATAGATCGCCCAGGGCGTACGACGACGCCAGAGTGACCGCCGCTGCCCCAATGATGGAGGCGTTGAGCAGCAAGATGGCAAACATCGCTCCCGCACCGTGACCGACGTGCTGCGCCAATCCCGTCGCCACGCCGAGCGCGTCGGTATACGAAGTGGTCGAACCGTGCGGTGAGAGCCCCGCGGCTGCGACGACAATGATGACCGACGCACTGATCACGACGACGATCGATCCGAGAAATGTATCGACGCGTTCGTAGTTCAACCAGCGCGGCGTAATTCGCTTATCGACAATGTTGCTCTGTTGGAAGTAGAGCTGCCAGGGAGCCACCGTCGTGCCGATGATCGAGATAATTAACAACAGGCCGTCGGACGTCGCGCCACCTCGGATACCCGGCACCGTCAACCCGTGTACCGCACTTCCCCACTGGGGCTGCGCGGCCAGTATGAGCGGCACGATCACGAAATTAAAGGCCACGAGAACCATCATGAGCCGTTCCCAACGCCGGAAACTCCCCGAGGCCGTCATGGCAAAGAGTGTCAGCGCGGCGAGTGGGACGGACACGCCCGACGAGATGCCGAAGTACGTCATGGAGAGTGAAATGCCAATGAACTCAGTAATCAAGATGAGGAAATTCAGTACCAGGATCGAGCCCGTCGCCACATTGCCCCACCGACGCCCCAGCCGCTCACGAATCAGTCGACCGTGACCCAGACCACTCACCGCCCCGAGGCGAGCCACCATCTCTTGATTCACCATCAGAACGGGAATCAAAATCGGCAAGGTCCACAGCAGGGAGTAGCCGAAGTTCTGACCGGCCTGCGCGTAGGTCGACACGCCACCGGCGTCGTTATCGCCCACCATCACGATGAGGCCGGGGCCGACAATGGCGAGGAGGGTCAGTAGGCGGGCGCGAATGCCACGACGAGACTCCGTGTCGGTGGCGCGGATTGTTCCGAAGGCTCCGGCAATGTCATTGTTGTTCTCGCGAGCGCTCACTTCACCTCCTTTCGCTGTCGTCGTGGCACTGCATCGCCACGCGGACAACGTCAGGCGCTAGTGCGCCAAACGCCAAAGACCGCGAGGCGGCGTAGGGGTATACGAGTACCCCGAGGTGGTACTTGGAGGTTTCATGACAACCTCCCGCGGGTCGATATCGAGACGGTCATTCGGTCACCGTCGACATTCCAAATTCACGCCGCCAACCTTGTGGCAAGAGATCCTCCAAGAGATCATCGACGGTGACGACCCCCACCATTGCCCCGCCGTCATCAGCGACGACTGGGACCACCGTGAGATTGAAGTCGGCCATCGTGCGAGCCACCCGGTGAATATCCCAGTGCGGACCCACGAAGGCCATCTTGGAACGGGCTGACGCAATAGCCAGCTCACCGTTTCGGGCTCGAACGAGGTCCACAATCGACACACTGGCGACCGGGTGGTTGGATTCGTCGAGGAGAAACACCATTTCGAGAGACTCCGACGGGGCGTGGCTGACCCGGATAGCTTCCAGCGCGTCGCTCACTGTGGCCGAAGCGGGAAGCGCGCAGAAGTCGGTTGTCATCAGACCACCGGCAGTATCGGCATTAAACGACAAGAGGTGGCGAACTTTTGACTGCTGGGGTTCGGGAAGTTTTTCGAGTACCGAGAGTCGACGCTCTTGATCAATCTCACTGATGAGATCAGCAGCGTTGTCGGCCGCCATTCGTGAGAGAAGTCGTGCGGCGTCAGCGTCGGAACGAGTCTCAAGAAACTCGAGCTGATGGGAGGTGGCGAGTTCTTCAAACACGTCGGCTTCTAGTTCTCGGTCCAGACCCACCGCAGTGATGATCTCTTCGCCTTCGTCGTGTGAGGCCTGCTCCACGAGGTCGGCAATCTGGGCCGGGTGGAGGCGAGCGAGTTTGCGATACGGAATACGGAGTCGAGCCGAAGGAACGTGGGCGACAAACGGTTCGATAGAGGCAAAGTCGACAATCGAGGTCGACGGCAGGGATCGGCCGAAGGGACCGAGGAGTCGGCGAAGTGCGGGCCGTGAACTGGGGTCAATGCCCACGACCTCCCATCGACCATCGATGAGCGCAATCTCAATCTCGTTGCCGGAAATCAAGCGCCCGTGTACGAGATTGATGACGTGACGCGCTAGGAGATCTTCGGATAACAAGATTTCGCCCGGCCGACGCTCAAAGCGGCGGAGGTCCAGGCGATTACCTTCGAAGACCAGTCGCCCGTGGGAAAAGCCACCAATTTTGCGAATTGGGACAAAGAGGTCTCGGCCCTCAAGGCGCACCACGGCACCAACAATCGGTGGGTGGGCGTCGTCGCCCAATCGCGCGACGATGTCGCGGACGCGGCCAATTCGGTCGCCGTTCTGGTCGTAGAACGGGCGCCGCAGGAATGTGGAGAGGTGGAGAATTTCCGTCATACGGACCTCGCGGACCCCTACAGGCTACTCCTCGTTGACGACATCCTCAAAAAGTGGTGCCGTGGCGACAAGGGTGCGACACGCGTAGGCCACGTCGTCGTCACTGATGTCGGCGTGCGTGACGAGACGGAGTCGGGTGGGACTCACGGTGCCGGTTAACACGCCGTGGCGCTCCAGCTCCACCGACCACGCACGCGCCGCGGGATGCTCGACGGCCACGATGTTGGTCTGTACGGGGAGCACGTCAACTCCCGCGGACTCCAGCGCGGCGCCGATCTGTCGAGCCCGGTCGTGATCCTCGTGGAGCCGATCAACGTGATGGCGCGGGGCGACGAGTCCCGCCGCGGCCACGATGCCGGCCTGGCGCATAGCCCCACCGAGTCGTTTCCGCTCGCGACGGGCGTCATCAAGGAGCTCGCCAGGAACGGCGAGGAGGGAGCCCACGGGAGCGCAGAGCCCCTTCGAGAGGCACGACATCACGGTCGTGACCGAGCGGGCGTAGTCCGCCGGTGCAATGCCGGTCGCCACGGTTGCGTTAAACAGCCGTGCGCCGTCCATATGAATAGGGAGGTCGGTGGCGTGACGTAGTGCGACAAGTTGCTCGTTGTCGTACGGGACACCGCCCGCAAACATGTTGGTATTTTCCACCACGACGGCGCCGACCGCCGCCACGTGGTCGTACTCAGCGTCGATAATTCGGCGCACGTCCGCTACGGATAGTGCGGGTGTGTCGGCATCGAGAGTGGCGAACTGAACCCCCGCGTTGCGGGCCGACGCGCCCATTTCGAAGGCGACGACGTGAGCGTACGTTCCCGCCACGACGACGTCACCCGGTTGCGTCAGTATGCGCATCGCAATCTGATTAGCCATTACCCCGCTCGGAACAAACAGTGCCGCATCCTTACCGACGATCTCGGCGTACAGTTCCTCGAGTTCTCGAACGGTGGGGTCGTCACCAAACCCGTCGTCACCAACTACGGCCTCGGCCATCGCCCGTCGCATCTCGTTGGTCGGTTGCGTCACGGTGTCGCTGCGAAGGTCGATGCGAGGTATCACGGTGGGCAGGCTATCGCTCGGACCTAGGCTCACTCCGTGACAGATTTCACCGCAACCCAGCCCGACGGCGTGCACGATGCACTTGGTATCGAGGTAGTGAGCGCCACCGCCGAGGAAGTGGTCGTTCGGGTGCCGGTGACCGCCAAAGTTCGACAGCCCTACGGAATTCTCCACGGCGGCGTGAGCGCGTTGATCGCCGAATCGGCCGCCTCCATTGGTGGCGCCATTGCCGCGGGACCCGAGCGGATCATCGTGGGAACCGAGTTGAACTGCTCCCACCTCCGCTCGGTACGCGAGGGCGTGATAACCGCCACGGCACGACCGATTCGGGTCGGACGCACCGTGCACGTTTGGGGAATCGACATCACCGACAGCGACAACAAGCTGATCTGTATTGCTCGATGCTCACTTGCCGTCCTCGCACCACCGACGGCCTAACGCCCAGACCTAGGATTCACGTCGTGCAAGGAAAGACTCGTTAGATGGGTGTTCGCTTTGCGGGATGGGGAGTCGGCCTCGGCGAACGTGTCGTCACCAATGACGACCTCAGCCGCACGCTCGATACCTCCGATGAGTGGATCAGTGAGCGCACGGGCATCCGCGCTCGGCGCATTGGTGGCTCGGCATCACAGCTCGGTATCGTGGCCGGTCGAGCAGCCCTGGACGATGCGGGCCTTCGGGGCGCGGATATCGACCACCTCGTTCTCTCGACAACCACGGGTGATCGCGTCATACCCGGCACGGCCCCCCTCATCGCGCACGAGCTGGGAATCCGAGGTGGAGCCCTTGATCTCAACGCTGCGTGCAGCGGTTTTATGTACGGTCTCGCCGTCGCCCGCGGACTGATTGCGACGGGTGCCGGGCGCATCCTCCTCGTGGGCGCGGAGAATCTTTCGCGGTGGACCGACTGGAGCGATCGCACCACGGCCGTACTCTTCGGTGATGGCGCCGGTGCCGTCGTACTGGAGGCGAGCGATATCGATTCTGTCCGTTCACTCAACCTCGGTGCCGATGGCAGTCTCGCCGAGTTGATCTACGCCGACCACGGTGGATTCATTCACATGGACGGGCGCGAAGTCTTTCGTCGGGCCGTTCGGGTTGTTGTCGACTCGGCGGAGAACGCTCTGCGAGATGCCGGAGTAACCATCGATGACATTTCACTCGTACTCGCCCACCAAGCCAACCAACGAATACTCGCCGCGGTGGCCGACCGACTAGGAGTGGACTTCAGCAAAGTGGAAGTCTGCCTCGACTCGTACGGCAATACATCGTCGGCCTCGATTCCTCTGGCGGTTGACCAAGCGCGACGGGCCGGCCGACTACACGAGGGAGACACCGTGCTAATGACAGGTTTTGGGGCGGGCATGACGTGGGCGTCAGCCGTGGTGACGTGGTCATGAGCGGACCCGTTCTCGTTATTTTGGCCGCGGGGCGGGCTCGTCGCTTCGGGGGCGTGAAACCGCTCGCGCCCATTGGCGTCCACGGCGAAGCCGTCATTGACCTCATCGCCTCGGACGCGTACGACGCTGGGTTCGGTCACATCGTGGTGGTCGTGAACCCCGACACGGGTCCGCTCATTCGCGAGCACATCGCGGCGAACTGGCCGGCCGACAAATCGGTCGCGTTCGCCATTCAAGAACGCCCGCTCGGGACCGTCCACGCGGTGCTGTCCGCCGTTGACGCCCTCGACACGTCAGTTCCCTTTGGAGTCTGCAACGCCGACGATCTCTACGGACGAGACGCCATGGTTGCGTTGGGTGGTCACTTAACGACCCACGGGAGTAACTGCCTCGTGGCGTTCCGACTCGATCAAGCTCTCGTCGGTGACCAGCCCGTGACACGGGGCGTCTGCCACGTGGCCAACGGTGTCTTAACGAGCATCGCGGAGCGGCGACACGTGGTCGCCACCGCCACCGGGTACGAGAGTGGCGACGGACTCGAGCCGTCGAGCCTCGCTCCCGACACTCTCGTGTCCATGAATCTGTGGGGATTCGATACCACCATGTGGGACGTCTTTCGCCAGGCGATGGCCTCGGCGGCGGCGAGTGAAGATGCCGAAGTACTTCTTCCCGAAATCGTCGGAGAGCAGATCGGCTCCGGGGCGACAACCTTTCACGCCCTACCGGCGACGTCGCGATGCGTCGGCGTGACGCACGCCGACGACCTACCGGTCGTCCAAGCGGAGATCGCTCGTCAGGTCGCTCGTGGCGAACGAGGCGAGTTCGCATTTGGTCGCTAGGGGCACCGAATAGCGAGAAACCCCGAGTGACCAGAGTCGAAACTCCAGCCCCTCGGGGTTTCCGAAGGCTCACGACGTAGGCCCCGTGTCGGACAGGACCCACCTCGCGGCGGTCTCGGTTGGCATCTTCCCCTCACCTTCGCGCCTCTGCGTGCGCTCCGGTTCAGAAGCTCCGTCTCCCTTGCGGGATCCCTCACTCCTGGAGATCTGAGCGTTTCAGCTCACATCCCTGTGGCAGGTACTCCAATCGAGTGACACGAGTGTGTCAGAGGTTTTTAGGTCGTTCACCGGAAATGTCGAAATACGACAGGGAAGTAAACAACTTCTTGGGGTAAATCCACTACGTCCGAGCCACTTTCGACAATGTGACGATAAAAACCGACAAGAAATCCACAGTCAGTTGGTGGAGCGACAGGTCGCGACGGCCCCCAGGCAGCGAAAAACAGCTCCAATGAAGTAGCTCCGGACCGCGATGATGCGGTCGCGGGGCGTGGTCGCCCCGTGCCATCGCACCTCCGCCCGGTCGAAGTAGTGCGCCGCCGCACCACGAGCCATGGCCCAACGTTCCCGTCGAGTGGGCGCCGTCCAAATCATGCGGCCGAGTGCCCGCAGGCGACCACGTTGACGAGCCCCGGTCGCCTGTGAGCGCTGCGACGGGGTTCGTCGGTAGTGAACGACCACTTCATTCACCGCCGCAAGCGTTCCCTCTCGACTGAGCCGCACGAGGAAGTCAATGTCTTCACTGCGACGCAACGCGACGTCGTAGCCACCGATTCGCACGGCGGCGGCGCGCCGCACCAAGATGCCGCTGGGTGGTGGCGTGACGAGTCGCGTCACGAGAGCCTCACTCGAAAAGCCTCGAGCACTCGGGACGTAGTGTCCGCGACGGCGCACTAAGATCGGAAG
>CAXBRG010000019.1:0-13240 GCA_963977995.1 uncultured bacterium
ACGGAGTGTTCTGCGCGATGAGTGAGAACTTCCGCGACCACGCTGCGAGCAGCGTCAGATAAATTCGCAACGACACCTTGTGGAATTCGTGTCGAATCCGTGTAGGTGGTTGCAATGAACAACGAGACGATGTCGTAATCCGTAGTGTCGCTGTCAATCTCATACAGGGTGGTACTCCGACCTACCATCCTGCCCTCTCTCACTTGGATCGAAACGACGACCGCCCGTGAGGTGTCCCGTACTACATGTAGTAGGTCGAGGTTGCTGGAGCGATCGAGCACGACGTGCTGTTCCTCGCTGGCGATAGCGAGTGCTCGCAGGGCGTCACGACATCGTGCGGCCGCCTCAAATCGCTCCTCGCGAGATGCCTCGTCCATCTCGCGCTCAAGTCTTGAGACGAGGAAATCAGTTTTGCCATTAAAAAAGTCGGTGAACGTGCCCACGAGCTCGTCGTAGCGACTCTGCTCAATGGCTCCGACGCAGGGACCACTGCACTTCTTCAGGTCGAAGAGCAGACACGGTCGGTTCATCCTTTGATGCTCTCCAAATTTTGTGCTGTTGCAGGAGCGCAACGGCACGGCCACTAGAAGCTCATCCAGTGTTCGTCGCAGACTCTTGACGTGACCAAAGGGTCCAAAATAGCGAATCCCCTTTGTCCTGGTTGTTCTCGTTATAAAGGGCACGGGAAACGTCTGACGCAGGTCAAGGGCCAGGAACGGATACGACTTATCATCCTTCAATCGAATATTGAATCGGGGCTGATATCTCTTAATCAATTCATTTTCGAGTATCAGTGCATCGGCCTCGTGGGCGGTGGTGATCCACTCCAGTGCGGTGGCTGATGCCAGTAGGGACTGTGATTTTGCGGAGGCGCTGCCCCCTGAGACGAAGTACGAAGCAACTCGCTGCGCCAAACTTCGTGCTTTACCAACATAGAGGACAGTCTCGTCTCTCTTGAAGAGATACACGCCGGAGACCGACGGAATACCCTCAGGTTTCTCGAGCATTACCGCTTGGTCGATGCTCGTCGGGGAAGTATGTCTCTCAGGACTTCCCCGGTGGCAGTCTTGGTTTTCGCAACTTGCTCCGGGGTCCCCGTGGCGGTAATCATTCCACCGCGCTTACCACCTTCGGGACCGAGATCGATAATCCAATCAGCCGTCTTAATGACATCAATGTTGTGCTCGATAGTAAGAACGGTATTTCCCTGATCGACGAGTCGGTGCAGCACGGTTAGCAAACGGTTGACATCCTCGAAGTGCAGACCGGTCGTTGGTTCGTCCAGCACGTACAACGTATGGCCGGTTGGACGACGAGCTAGTTCGGTGGCGAGCTTGACTCGCTGCGCCTCGCCGCCCGAGAGAGTTGGGGCTGGCTGGCCCAACCGCACGTAACCGAGCCCTACATCCACTAGAGCTTGAATCTGTCGAGAGATGGCCGGTTGTTTTTCAAAGAACGTCAAAGCCTCATCTATCGGCATATTGAGAACATCAGCGATTGACTTGCCACGGTAGAGGACTTCCAGAGTCTCACGGTTATAGCGGGAGCCATTGCACTCATCACAGTTGACGTAGACGTCCGGCAGGAAATGCATTTCAATCTTGATAGTGCCATCACCGGAACAGTTCTCGCAGCGGCCACCCTTCACATTGAATGAGAATCGACCTTGTTGATACCCACGTGTGCGAGCCTCCTGGGTTTCCGAAAATAGCTTTCTAATTTTGTCGAACACTCCGGTATAGGTGGCGGGGTTGGAACGCGGTGTTCTACCAATCGGCTGCTGATCGACCGCGACAACTTTGTCGACGTGGTGTACCCCTCGCAGTTCGACATGTTCCGCCACATGAACCTTGGCCTTATAAAAATGCTTTTGAAGACCCGCCAGAAGAATCTGATTTATCAGTGTCGACTTACCTGAGCCGCTGACGCCCGTAACCGCGGTGAAGGTACCGAGGGGCACCGCTGCATCTATTCGCCTCAGGTTATTGGCCGTCGCACCGATTACTTCGATGAATTCTCCGGTGCCACTGCGACGTGAGGTGGGTACCTCAATTCGCTTGACGCCAGCCAGATAAAGACCTGTGAGTGATTTCTCATTTTTGAGCAGTGACGCGATATCGCCGGAGTGCACAATCTGACCGCCGTACTCGCCCGCGCCAGGTCCAATATCGACCACAAAGTCGGCTAGTCGGACCGTCTCCTCGTCATGCTCCACCACGATCACCGAGTTGCCTAGATCGCGTAAACGCTCAAGCGTTGCGATTAAGCGGCGGTTATCCCGTTGATGTAACCCGATTGAGGGCTCATCGAGGACGTAGAGGACCCCGACGAGGTGCGATCCAATCTGGCTCGCCAACCGAATTCTCTGTGCCTCACCACCCGACAGGGTGGCGCTAGCACGCGCGAGTGTCAGGTAATCCAAGCCCACATCCAACAAAAAACCGAGTCGATCATTGATCTCTTTGACGACCAACACGGCAATCTTGGCGTCGCGTTTGTTCAGTTTGAGGCCCTTGAAGAACGCCACCGTCTCATCGATCGTCATTGCGCACACTTCCGCAATGCTCCGCTCCGCAATTCGAACAGCCAGAACTTCTGGGCGTAGGCGCTGCCCCTCGCATGCGCGACACTCAACCTCGCGCATGTACTGCTCGGCTTGCTCCCGTGACCAATCACCCTCTGCTTCTTGCCACTGCTTTTCGAGCCAGTGAGCGACGCCCTGATACGACGTCATGAAGCTCGCGGTTCTGCCATTGCGTTTCTTGTACCGAAATTCAACCCGACCCTCAATCCCGTAGAGAACGAGGTCCCTATCCTTCTGCCTCAACTTCTTCCACGCGGTGGCCGATGAAAATTCACCGTACTCGCAGACACTTTCAAGTAGGCGGTCAAAGAACCGCGCGCGGTGTCCACCCCAGGGAGCAATCGCGCCCTCGTCAATCGACAGGTTGTCGTCGGGTACGACTAGCTCAATATCGACTTCAAATCTGGTGCCGAGCCCCGAACAGCTCGTGCAAGCCCCATAGGGGCTATTGAACGAGAAATCGCGAGGTGCCAGTTCCGTAAACGAGATGCCACATTTGGCGCAAGCGAGGAGTTCGCTGAACTTCAGTGTGGAGTCAGAATCAAGAAGGTAGACGGAGACCACACCCTTGCCGATCTTCAATCCCGCTTCGATGGACTCTGTGAGACGCTGTCTGATGCCGGCCTTAAGAACTAAGCGATCGAAGACGATCTCAATCGTGTGCTTCTCGTATCGGGCCAGCTTTATTGTCGCTCGGTCGGCCAAGTCGTAGACCACTCCGTCAACCCTCACCCGTAAATACCCCTGTTGCGCAAGGTCGTCAAGCAGAGTTGAATATTCGCCCTTCCGCCCATCAACGACGGGAGCCAGAACGAGAAACTTGACGCCGCTTTCCAGCGCGAGGATGTGGTCCACAATCTGCTGTGGCGATTGACGCGCAACCTGATCCCCGCACTTCGGGCAGTGCGGGACACCGATCCGCGCGAAAAGGAGACGAAGGTAGTCGTAGACCTCAGTGATAGTCCCTACCGTGGACCGCGGATTCCGCGATGCCGTCTTTTGGTCAATGGAAATCGCCGGTGAAAGACCCTCGATGTGGTCAACGTCTGGCTTATCCATCTGACCAAGGAACTGCCGGGCGTACGCTGACAGGCTCTCCACATAACGGCGTTGGCCTTCTGCGTAAATGGTGTCGAAGGCCAGCGAAGACTTACCCGAACCGGAGAGACCAGTGAATACGACAAGCTTGTCGCGGGGAATCTCGAGGCTGACGTCCTTGAGGTTGTGCGCTCGTGCACCTTCGATTGTTATGCGATCGACCATCGGGGGCAGACTACCGGCTAGTCGGTTTCCGGCAGAAAATCGTCGTCGATGGCTGATCGCTCCAAGGTTGCAATCAGGTCGCGCAAACTCGCAGCTTCTTCGAATCGCAGTTCCCGAGCCGCGAGCGCCATCGCCTCCCTTAATCGAACTACTTCCTCTTCAATTTCATGATCGGCAAGTGCCGGGCGAATTGAGTGTGGTTCTTTCAACGGTGAAGAATCGGAACGAAGACGACCCAATATGTCTGCCACCGCCTTCGTCACTGTGGTCGGCTGGATCCCGTGTTCCTCGTTGAATGCCACCTGCAGTGCCCGTCGTCTTTCAGTGGTGGTGATAGCAGCCCTCATCGATTCGGTAATTCGGTCGGCGTAGAGCAGAGCTTCACCGTTTGCGTTCCGAGCGGCACGTCCGATTGTTTGAATTAACGCAGACCGTGATCGCAGAAAGCCTTCCTTGTCGGCGTCAAGAATTGCAACCAGCGACACCTCGGGCAAATCAAGTCCTTCCCGGAGCAAATTGATACCCACGAGAACGTCAAACTCCCCTAACCGCAACGCCCTCAGAATCTCAATTCGTTGAATCGTGTCGATGTCGGAGTGCAGATATTTAACGCGCACGTTGTGTTTCGATAGGAATGTACTCAAGTCCTCGGCCATTCGCTTCGTCAATGTCGTCACGAGAACTCGCTCATCCCGTGCCACCACCGTCTCAATTCGACTCAGGAGGTCGTCGATTTGGTTCTTCGTTGGAATCACGTGAACCACAGGGTCGAGCAATCCGGTGGGACGTATAACTTGCTCCGCAACTGCATCGGACTGTTCGATCTCAAAAGGACCCGGCGTCGCCGAAACAAAAACAGTCTGCGGAACAATATCCAGGAACTCATCGAAATTGAGCGGCCGGTTGTCGCGTGCGCTCGGTAGTCGGAAGCCGTGCTCGACGAGAGTGTCCTTGCGCGACTTATCTCCCGCAAATTGACCGCGGATCTGAGGAACTGCCACGTGCGACTCATCGATCACCACGAAGTAGTCAGGAGGGAAGTAGTCGAGAAGCGTGTACGGACGTTCACCGGGTGCCCGTCCATCGAGGTGGGCCGAATAGTTTTCCACGCCCGAACACACCCCAGTCTCTTGCAGCATTTCGATGTCGTACTCGGTCCTCGAACGAAGCCGTTGAGCCTCGAGGAGCTTGCCCTGGGATTCGAAACTGGCAATTTGCTCTCGTAACTCGTGACGAATACGTTCGATAGCAAGCTTCAGCGTTTCGTCAGAAGTGGCGTAGTGAGTGGCCGCGAACAAGGTCACCTCTCCGACCGAGCCCCGGAGTTCTTGCGTTAAAGGATTGAAGAAAGTAATTGACTCAATCTCGTCCCCAAAGAGGGATAGACGGATCCCTTCTTGGTCGTAGGCGGGCTGAATCTCGATGGTGTCGCCTCGCACACGAAAGGAGCCTCGTTCCACCAACAGGTCGTTGCGGTGATACTGCATATCAACAAACGTACGTAGAAGGGCTCGTTGATCGACAGATTGTCCGACGGCCAAATGCAACATGTGCTCTTGGTACTCTTTCGGATTACCGAGGCCATAGATACACGAAACTGATGCCACGACCACGGTGTCGTGCCGCGTTAGTAGCGCTGACGTTGCCGCATGACGTAACCGATCAATCTCCTCGTTGATCGAACTGTCCTTCTCGATATACGTATCGGTACGGGGAATGTATGCCTCTGGCTGGTAGTAGTCGTAGTACGACACAAAGAACTCGACACGATTGTGCGGCAACATCTCGCGGAGCTCACTCGCGAGTTGGGCCGCCAGAGACTTGTTCGGCTCGAGGATTAGAGCGGGACGCTGAACCCTTTCGATCAACCATGCAATTGTCGCAGTCTTCCCCGAGCCCGTGATTCCTTCAAGTGTTTGATATCGAAGGCCTCCGGAGAGTCCCTCCGCGAGAAGTTCGATGGCTTGAGGTTGGTCACCGCTCGGAGAGAACGGTGACTGAACGACGAAGTCAACCACTAACGCCTCGTTCGTGAAGGAGCACGCGAATCTGAGACGACAGATCGTCCAGCGACCCATCGTTACGAATCACAACATCAGAAATCTTCGCTCGTTCAGCATTGGAGATCTGCGCGGCGACGCGCGCTTCAGCATCTTCACGATTGAACGAACGATACGTCACTAAGCGTCGAATCGCTTCCTGCGGTTCGACTTCGAGGGTCCAAACTTCGTCGAGAGAAAAAATGTTCCGATGCTCTGGTCGAAATAGCGGAAGGGCCACTGCAAAATGTGAAGTTTCGTTTTCGTGAATCCATTGAAGAATGGATACCCCGATGACGCCATGAGTTATGGAGTTCAGCCGACGGAGGTTCGCGGGGAATGGAAACGTAATCGCCGCCAGAAACTCGCGGTCCAACGTGGAGTCAGGCTTGAGAACTGCGGTACCGAATGCATCGACGAGAGCTCGCCACGCTGGCTTCTCCGGTTCGACAACACTTCGTGCAACTTGGTCGGCATCGATGACCTTGACTCCATGGCGTTTGAGAACCTCTTCGACTGCTGATTTCCCAGAGCCGATGCCTCCGGTGAGACCCAACCGCAACATACAGTCACCGTAGTTGGTCGGACTTATCGCCGTTCAGTTCACTAGATTCGTCACGTGCGACTACCTCGACTTCCGGCACTGAAGCCACCCCAAGGGGCACGCTGGAAGGGTTGGGACACCTTGGTGTTTGCTGTGGTGACCTACGCGCCGTTCTTCTGGAACAACCCTGGGAAGGTTTCCGCGGACACCAAGGCGTACCTGTACTTAAACCCTGGACGACTGCTCCAAAGCGCCACCTCGATGTGGAATCCAGACCAGGGATTTGGGATGGTCACGCACCAGAACATCGGGTACCTATTCCCCATGGGACCGTATTTCTGGCTGACCCATACGCTCGGGATCCCGACATGGATCGCCCAGCGTTTCTGGATGGGAACATTGCTCTTTTGCGCTGGCCTCGGAGTTCGGAAGCTCGCCGGCGAGCTGGGACTTTCGCGCACCGCTGGTTGGGCCGTAGCGCTGCCGTACACACTGACACCTTTCATTCTCGTCAATATCGGTCGAACGTCAGCAATCTTGATGCCGTGGGCTGGTTTGGGCTGGTTGATGATCTACGCCATTCGCACCGGTCGCGACGGAAGGTGGCGGCACGCCGCCCGATTTGCGCTCGTTGTTGCTCTTGTTGGGGGTGTCAATGCGACGTCAATTCTTCTTGTGGGTATTGCGCCCGCGTTTTGGCTTCTCTATGCCTACTGCACTCGAGAAATAACCCTCCGGTCGCTCGTCGAGTCGGTTGGAAAGATTGGCCTCTTATCGCTTGGGGTCTCTCTGTGGTGGATAGCGGGCCTGTGGGCCGAAGGGCGCTACGGGATCAACATTCTGAGGTACACCGAGACAATCCCTACTGTCGCCAGCACGTCAACGAGTACCGAATCATTCCGCGGACTCGGCTACTGGTACTTCTATGGATCCGACCAAATTCAGTTATGGACTCAGGCGTCAAGTTCCTACACGGTCGGGAATATTGCCCCACTGCCTTCTCTCTTACTGCCAACATTGGCAATCGTTGCTGGCCTGGTAACCCAGTGGCGGTATCGCCTCTTTAGCGCTCTCCTCGCATTCGGAGGGATAGTTATTGCCGTTGGTTCTTATCCCTACGGAAAGCCAACGCCAATTGGATCTGCCCTGAAGTGGTTTGGCGAGAACACCACGGCTGGTCTTGCGATGAGGTCAACGAACCGTGTGGCCCCGATATTCATTCTCGCCTTTGCGCTCCTCATCGGTGCTGGCGTCGACGCCATACGGTCACGCTGGCGTCGACAGTTCTTCCATTCCGTGTTGGTGGTGGGCATCCTGTCGGTCACCGCGCTCGTTCCGCTGTTTTCAGGTACGGCCCTCGCGTCGAACTTGTCGTCACCCGAGAAGCTTCCGGACTACGTTGTGGCGGCGGCAAACGACTTGAACGCATCTGGCTCACCCGAAAACGGTGTCCTTGGTCTTCCCGGATTGGACTTTGGCTACTACAACTGGGGTGCCTACGTTGATTCCGCGTGGCCCGGGTTGATCCGGCGTCCATTTGTCACGAGCCAAGTCACCCTGCAGGGAGAGCCGGCGTCAGTGAACCTCGTACGTGGATTGGACGGTCCAATACAAGACCTTGTAGCGAATCCGCGATCGATACAACCAATTGCGCAGTTACTGGGAACCGGGGATGTTCTCTTTCAGTTTGATACGCAGTACGACCGCTTTGCCGGACCGCCACCGTGGTACGTCTGGGGTCTAGCTAATGATCCCGCCAATGGCCTGAAATTCGTGAAGGCCTACGGCCCCGAGGTTCGTGACCTCACGGGATCCGGTCGTTACGTGAATGAGGCGAACCTGGCGCTCGGTACCCCGTCATCGTGGCCGCCTTCCCTCGCTGTCTATCACGTACCGGGGGCCCGTTCTCTTGTTCGTACGGAGACGAATGCCACGGCCGCAATCGTCGCCGGTGACGGAGAAGGCCTTGTCAATATTGCGGGACTCGGAATCTTCCCTTCGAGTCGAGCCATCTTTTACGACGGCGCTCTGTCACCTCAACTCTTGAGTCAATTGACAACTGACACGAGTAGCCACCTCTACATCACCGATACCAACCAGCGCCGTCAGAACACGTTTGGAGTTCTCCACTCGAGTCCAGGATATGTACTTCAAGATGGCGAACGGCCGCTAGTAGCCAATCCAGCCCAACAGACGTTGTACGCATTCACGGGTGGGGTACGAGGTTCGCAGACGGTGGCGGTTCTCGGTGGTATCCGAAGTGTCGGAGCGTCCAGTTTCGGCAACCCCATTGGTAACAACCCCGAGCAACAGCCCTATTTCGCGGTTGACTCAGATCTATCGACGTCTTGGAAGACGGCGGCATTCGCTGACGCGCGCGGTGAGTATTTCCAACTACGCACCAACAAAGACGTCACCTTCAACAGCCTTCACATCGTTCAACCGCAAGATCCGACGATGAATCGATGGATCACCAAAATAGAAGCATCCGTCGACGGACGCTCGTTAGGTATCTTCCCACTCCCGGATGACACACGAAATATCTCGGGCGGCGAGATTGTCATTCCCTCTCGGGTGGGTAGCGTTCTACGCCTCACAGTGATCGAAACGACTGGCGACCATGGCAATCTGCGCTCGATGTCCGGGGTGGGATTCGCCGAAATCAGCAGCCCCGCATGGCCGGCAGCTGATCACAGTCTCTTGATGCCAACCTCTCTTCTGCGACGCGCCGGCAATGCTTCACTAACGAACGAGCTCACCGTAGCGATGACTCGTCTGCGTGCCGCTTCGACGCCACCCCGCACCGATCCGGAAAATAGTCTGGACCGCACTTTCGAACTACCCAACTCTCGAACCTTCCAACTGTCGGGTACCGCGACGCTGAACGCAACGATGAGTGACCAAGAGCTCGATTCGCTCCTCCGCCGACAGATGGGCAGCTTGGTTTCGACCAACTCGTCCCATCGACTGCTGGGTTCCCTGGTCAGTAGCAGCTCGTCAGCCTTCGATGCCGATCTGTCAACTGCCTGGTCACCTACGTTCCAGTTTCAAGATGGGCAGTGGCTTGATTTTGCAGTCCGGTCCCCTAAGACCATCAGCAAATTCACAATCTCTTTTATCAATGACGGCTTGCACTCTGTTCCCCAAAGTGTGACCTTAAGCAATGGACACACGAGTGTTCGCCTCGAAACTCATCTACAGCCAGTTCTCGACGCGCCAAGGGGCCACGTCGATACCGTGTCGTTCACTGTTCCACCCATGTCCGGGACCAATTTTCGCCTCACGGTAGATACCGCGACACGAGTGTCGGTCACCGACCGAGTCACGGGCGGAGTTAACACACCGCCCTACGCGGTTGCGGAAATCGCGGTGCCGGGAATTACCCCAACCGTCCTACCCGGCGCATTCGATTCCGGATGCCGCGATGGCCTACTGCGCATTGATGGGATTCCCCTGTCGGTACGACTGCGAGCCACCACCAGTGACGTGATCGCACAACGCCGCATCAGCATTACACCGTGCGGATCGCCAATCACCCTCACCGCTGGGACTCACCGATTCCAGAGTGCCGATGGTCGAACCACCGGAATCAACATTGAACAGATTGCCCTCCATAGCCCAGCATTGGGACAGGTTGACGTTCCCGCACTATCAAACCTCGCGAGCAGTTGGCAGGGACGAAGCAAGGTCACCTCCGAAATCGGTCCAACCGATGCCGGGCGCTGGCTGGTATTTGGTCAGAGCTTCAGCGGAGGCTGGCGCGCGACGGTGAATGGAGTTGATCTCGGAGGACCCACTCTGATTGACGGTGCAGCGATGGGTTGGCAACTACCGGGAACAATCGCCCCTCATTCTCACGTCGTCATCGAATGGCTTCCGCAACACCGTGTTTGGCAAGCGCTCGGTCTCACGCTCGTCGGTTTCCTTGTCGCTCTGGTTCTCGCCGCACGTCGAACGGGATATCGCGTACCCGTTCCGCCCGGTAGCGCAGTGACCTTGCGGACGTTGGGCGCGCCCTCGAGCCGTAGCTCTCTGTTCGTAGTTCTTGCCGCTGTCGGTGTCGGACTCTCGGTTTCCTGGAGCCTGATTCCGGTGGTGATCGTCTTGGCGTTGACCCTCGTGTCGCAGCCCAAACGTCAACTTCCGTGGTTGGTCGCAACTGTGGCGTTTTTCGCAGCGGCCAACGCGGCGACGTTGTGGACGGTCCATCAGTTCTTAACTCGGGATATCACGTGGCCGAGTCGCGTGCCGTATGCAAACACGTTGACATGGCTTGGACTTGCCTTTTGGCTTGTGTACGTGGTGACAACATCAGATCGCCCCGAGCAAGTGCACATTGAAGGTGATGATGTCCCTGACGAGATTCGAGAGCGACGCCGCGGTCTCAATATGCCAGAACTTAGGCTGAGCTCATCCAGCCCAGCCGAAACCGATCTCTTGGACATCGTGGTCGCTCCTCGAGGACTGCTGCGCACCTTTGCCTTAGCTCGTGCACAATTCAACCGCCGGCGTAACCCCGCCCTCTTCGAGAAAGTACGCACCACCGACACGATCAATCAAATCGTTGGTACGGCGCCGCTCTACAACCGACGTGTTCTCCATCTGTCGCATCAACCGCAGTCATTCGGTGAGATCTTGGAGCAACGAGGAGCCCGTGTTACTACGGTCGTTCGGGCAACTCCTCCCGCTCAGCGTGGCTACGTTCCTCCCAACGAGTCCGCCGGTTCCTCTGATGGTCACTACACGGTCTTGACCATTCCTGCGCGTGAGAAGAGTTTCGACTTGGTGTATGCCACCAACGTCTTATCGTCAGTTCCTGATTCGATTCCCCTGCTCAACGAAATGATCCGCGTGACACAGCCGGGAGGGGCAATCGTCATCCACAACGCCACCTGGTGGTCCTGGTGGGGTGGTTTTGAGACGTCACCCTGGCATCTAATTTCGGGATCGCTAGCCCGCCGTCGATTCATCCGCAAGCATCAGAGTCACCCCGTGAACTCCTTCGGATTTACCCTGTTCCGTTACCGCATCAAGGACATCGTGAACTACCTCGAGTCCGATGATCGAGTGGTTGTCGTGGCGGCCGGACCGTACTGGCTGCCGAGTTACTGCGGCTGGATCTTGAAAGTACCTGGCGTGCGAGAATTGTTGACGCAGACGCTGAGCATTCGACTCGAGCGTGTTCAGGGTTAACGACCTAGGAGCTTCTCGTAGAGCCGTAGCGCTGTGTTATCCCATGTGAGCTCATGGGCGAGGGCGAGCGAACCGGTGCTGAGCTCGTGGCGTAACGTGTCGTCAGCAAGGACTCGGTGAAGTTGATGCGGAAGCTCCTCGAGCGTGCACAACACACCACTTTGGCCTTGACGAACTGCGTCGCGATGGCCCGCAATGTTGGTCGCCACCACCGGGCAGCCACACGCCGCCGCCTCAGTCAGCGACATTCCCCAGCCTTCGCGCAAGGAGGCGCTGGACGTCACCCACGCCCGCTGATACAACGAACGCAGTTCCTCATCCGACACACGGCCGGGCAGGGAGATCGCTTCCTCGCCGCCGAGCTCTCGTCGAAGGTTCTCTAACTCGTCACGCAAGTACCCCTCCCCCGCGATGACCAGTCGGGCTGATGGAATATCTCGACGCACCTCCATAAAGGCCCGCATCAGGGCGTCGAATCTCTTGACGGGCACCAGTCGACCAACAGCGACCACCAGCGGTGTCGACTCACGAGTGGGTCCGGGACAGTAGAAATCAGAGATACCGGGTGATACAACGTCCGCCTCGAGGCCTAATCGATCCGCAATCTCCTCGCGACTCGACGGTGACAAAGTGGTGATGTTGCTTCTCTGGTAAAAGCGAGGGGCGAGCCGACTTTCAATAGCCCATCCGATACGTCCGAGCAGTCCGGGCAAAGTCATCTGCCACATTTCGCCGTGCACGTGATGCAACCACACAGAACGTGGTCCTCGAAACCACAGTGGTGACCAAAAGGGCATGCCGTTCCAAATCTCAACGACGGCATCGGCCTCACGTCGAACCTTACGTCGTTCGCGCAGAACCTGGAAGAAAATGCGATATCGGCCGTGCTCTCGACGAACGTGATATCCGTGACGATCGATGCGACGCGCACCACCCTCTATACCTGACGTACGTAGTGTGATGTCGAGCCCCGCGGCAGCCCATCGCCGGAGGACTTCGTCGGCGTGTAGTTCACTCCCCCCGGCTTCGGGATCATCACGGTCACGCCAGGCGACAACATAGACCCGCTGTACGGGAGAATTCGCAACGAGTTCGCGCAGCTGTTCGCGAGAGCTAGTCATGTGACTCACTCGGCGGCAGTGGTCGCAGAGTCGCTACGAGTAATCCCACAAAGACGACCGCCTGCAAGAGAAAATTGTGGTGAACCGTCTGCGTGATGTCACCTCGGGCCGCGGCGAGATACCACACTCCGACGACTGCTGTTACTGCCAGCCACGCCGTAGGCCAACGACGACCCGATCCAAGCAGGTATGTCGCCAGCAGTGTCGATCCACCGAGGAACACCATCGCGCCGATCAGTAGTGTCAACGAGGCATGACCACCGGCGTAGCGATTACCAAACACGAGAGTTAACAACCCGCGCGCGTCGAATTCAGAGGCAGCCACTAGAAGAACAACGGGTATCGCCAGGAGACCACCGGCAATACCGAGCTGTCCAACGTCGTCGTCAGCGACAACAAGCTCGGGACACCGACCTTCGTTGGTGGCGATACCGACAACGACGGCAAGCTGGACGTCAACGAGACGTGGACCTATCGAGCCACTGAAACTGTGGTT
>CAXBRG010000020.1:0-12724 GCA_963977995.1 uncultured bacterium
GGCCTCCCAGGTGATCGCCGCCGGATAGGGATTTCGAGGATGGTCGCGTACGAAGGTCTCGAAGGTCTCCTTGAGGTCGGGCCACCAGCGTGTGTTGTGCTCGCCCTCGGGCTGCGGGTTGCAGGAAGGGTCGAGCCGCTTTTTTGCGAGGATTTAAAGCGTTTGCAAGAGGCCGTCATCGAGCAGGCACGTGATGGCGATGTGATGATTGCCGTCGGGACTGATGCACAGTTTCGCGCGCTCGATGAGGCTCTGGGCGGCGTACTCCTGGCAAATAATCCACGGTGGGAATCGAACAGTGAGCGAGTGCGCGATCGCGAGACGGTGAGAACGAACATCCAAGAAGCCATTGCCCAGTGGTCGGTGGATCGATGCGTACGTGAAATGTCACAGGTCGGGGTGCCCTGTGCCCCAATCCTTTCAGTCGCTGGTGCACTCGAGCAAGCCTTTGTTCAAGAGTCCAATTTCATCCAAGAGGTGGATTCAGTCGTCGGCCCGATTCGAATGCTGGCCTCTCCGATTATTTGGAATGGTCAACGGCCCGCTATCCGTTTTGGTCCGAGCGGACTCGGGGCAGATAACGACCTCGTGCTGTAGTTCGAAACAGCCCTACAGCGATGGTCCGTCGAAGAAATCCACGGTGGTGAACTCCTCAACAGGTCGCCGGCGCAAACTGCTGAACTCGCGGACGGGCTGCCCAAGGGCAATGACCGTAGCCACGGCAAAATGCTCGGGAAATGAGAGGAGTCCCCGCATTGCCTCTTCATTGCGAATCACCATGGTGGTCATCACCCCGCCCAGTCCTCGATCGCGTGCCGCGAGCAGGATGTTCCACGCGAAGGGGTAGATCGAGCCGCCGCCCGCGAAGGTGTAGCGATGAAGGTCTCGATCGACGGCTGCCAGTGCCCCGAGATCAGCCAAGAGAACAAGTAGAACGGGGGAGCGATCAAACGTCTCGGCGAAGCCGTCAGGTTGAGAACGCGCCACCGCTGCGTCGCGCAGTGCCTGGGCCTGTTCGCGATCCGCGCTCGTGGCGAGAGGGGAAAATGGCGTCAAACCACCCAGTAGATGAGCGACGTAGTCGTGCCACGCGTCGAGGTAGATGTCACGGATCGCGCGCTTGCGTTCAGGGTCCTTGACGACCACCACGTGCCACGCCTGACGATTTCCACCGCTCGGGGCGAAGCGGGCGTCATCCAAGATTGTGCGAATGTCGTCATCCGACACGTCCTTCGAGGTGAACTCTCGAATCGCGCCCGTCGTGCGCAGGGCGTGGCGAAGCTCCATGGCTACACGTCTCTCCTGTAAAAGAAGTACGCCGAAACGGCTGAAAGTAGTACGACATAGATGAGAAAAATCCCGGCCGACGTCCAGGGTGAAAACACTGGATAGATGTACGACGTCTCTCCGCTCATCATTGCTCGCCCGAGACTCGAGGGCAGATATTTGAACGTGGCGTCTCGAACTGAAGAAGGTAGAAGTACGTCAATGATGGGCAACACGAGAAGGACAACGACAAACACGCTGATTGCCGCAGCTGTTTGTCGCATCAGAAATCCAATGGCGAGTGCGGTCAATCCCAAGAGGACGAGATAGGCGATTGTTAGGACTATCTGACGCGCCACTCCGGGATCTCCCAAGTGCGCACGGGGCACACCGGGTGCGTTCAGCAGCGCCTGACCGATGAAGAACGAGGCCAGCACACTGAATGTGCTGACGACCAGCAGCGCAATCTTGATGACTGCGGCTTTGGCAGCAAACAAGGTCAGTCGTCGCGGGCTTGATGCGAGAGTCGTGTGAATCGCACCGGTGGCAAATTCGCTCGTAATGAACTGGGCGCCGATGACGCCCGCGGCAAACTGACCAAAGAGCACACCGGCAAACGCAAAGATGACGGGTTCGAAAGTAAGCCGCTCTTGGTATGTGAGTGATGCGTACTGCTTATTCATGACGGCACAAATCAGCGCCCCAAAACCAATAGTGAGGACTGCGCTGATGACGACACCGTTCAGGCTTGAACGGACTGTCACAAACTTTCGAAACTCAGCTCGGAATGTGCGTAGGAACGTACTCATCAAGAAGCCCCTCGACGTTTCCCGCGTTGTTTGCCAACGTACTCGACGGAGTCTGCCGTTAGTTTCATGAAGAGATCTTCAAGAGACGACGATTTGGTCGAAAGTTCGTGAAGGGGAAGCCCGTTCGCAAACGCAGTTTCGCCCACCTCGCTCGCAAAGATGTGATCAAGAACAAAAGTCTCACCCTCTTCGCGGTAGGACCAGTTTTCCCGGAGTGCAATTTCTTTGAAGACTTCGCGGTGAGGTGTACGGACGTAGACGAACTGGTCTGACGCCTGGGCGAGTTCATCACGGGAACCGTCGCGAATGAGTTCTCCGCGACCGATGATGATGAATCGCTCCGCAACAAGGGACATCTCGCTCATCAAGTGAGAGGACACCAAGACGACACGACCTTCATCAGCCAACGTCTGAAAGAACTCTCGAATCCAGCGGATTCCTTCCGGATCGAGACCATTAATCGGTTCGTCAAACATCAAAATTCCCGGGTCGCCCAAGATGGCCGCGGCGATTCCGAGACGCTGGCTCATACCGAGGGAGAATCGCCCCGCTCGTTGGTCGGCAACGTCGGTCAGACCGACGATGTCGAGAACCTCTTCGACTCGCGTAAAGGGGATGGCATTGGCGCTGGCGAGACTTCGGAGATGGTTACGAGCACTTCGTCCAGGATGAACGGCCTTGGCGTCCAGGAGAGCGCCGACTTCTCGCATGGGGTACTCAAGGTCTCGGTAGAAACGACCATTGATAGTCGCCGCCCCTGCCGTTGGTCGAATCAAACCCAAAATCACCCGCATAGTGGTCGATTTGCCGGAGCCGTTCGGACCTAAAAAACCCGTGACCACACCCGGCTGAACCGAGAACGAGAGATCCGAGATTGCGGCTCTTTCGCCGAATTTCTTCGTGAGGTGCGTGACGTCAATCATGATTGTCTCACTAGAGGTCTAGCAGCCTCTCGCTGGAGTCTTTCAACTGCCAAACTACTGATGTGAGTTTCCCTGAGTACCTCGGTGAACCAGCGGAGCTTCCGGGTCGCCAGGAGCGCCCCCGTCCACCGAGGATTCGTGACTTTGCGCACGCCGAATGGCTCGCCGTGGCCGCCGTGTGTCTTGGTGCCGCAACGAGCCAGGTCGACAATGGTGTCGTGACGGTCGCTTACCCGCGATTAGTGAACGTCTTGGGTCGCCCGCTGTCGGAAGTGGTGTGGATTGGACTCGTTCCTTTCGTCACACTGGTGGCGACGCTTCTTCTCTTCGGCCGTCGAGCTGACGCACTGGGTCGCAAGAAGGTCTATGTCAATGGGTTCGTCGTCTTCATAACTGGCGCCCTCATAAGTACCGCTTTCGCGAAAAACTTCCCTCTGCTCCTCGTGGGCCGGGGAATTGGGGCATTGGGAATCGCCATGATCCAGGCAAACTCTGTGGCGCTTATTACTGCTTCCGTACGCGATCATCAACGAACGACCGCCCTGGGGATTCAGGCGGCGGCTCAAGCCATCGGCCTTGCTATCGGTCCGTTTCTCGGCTCCGTCATTACGCCACACTTACCCGCCCGATTCATCTTTCTGATTAGCACTCCACTCGCAGGAGTGGCCTTTATCGCCTCAGTGCTGTTTCTGCCTCGTACTCGTCATATTTCAGATCGCTCACCGCTTCATGTTGTAGGCGCTGGGCTACTGGCCGCGGCTACTGCGGGTCTGTTAGGAGGCTTAACGTTTGCTGCGAAAGTTGGCTGGTCTCCGAATGCTCTGGGAATGATTCTCCTCGGAGCAGTGGCCACCATTGCGCTTGTGGGAGTGGAACGACATGTGGACCAGCCGATTTTCGAGCCCCGCGTCTTTCGCCGGTTAGAAGTCAAGGTGTCGATAGTTCTTCTAGTAATGAGCTACGTGGCATTCTTTGGCCTGCTGGTGGCGGTGCCGTTCTTTGTTGTGCACGACTTTGACGCATCGGCTCGTCGAGCAGCTGAAGCAACCATGGCAATACCTATCGGTCTCGCCCTCGTGGCGCCGTTATCCGGTCGACTGCGTCGTCGGTTTGCGATACAACCTTTGACTGGGGTGGCTGGGCTACTGCTGTGCGTCGCAATCCTCGGAGTGGCCGTGGCACCGAACGGCAAAGTCGTTGCGGCTCTCTTGATGCTGGTCGGTTGCGCCATCGGGATTGTGAACACGACCACGAACTCCGTTGTCATGTCGGTAGTTGACGTCAACGATCGTGGATTGGCATCGGGAACCGTGAATCTGGCTCGCGCCGCAGGTAGCGCTCTGGGCATGGCGATTGCGACATCAGTCGTTGTGGTGTTAGAGCAGTCCGGTGCGAGCACCCTTCGCCCCGTTATCGCAGTTCTTGCCGTGGCGGCTGGAATGGTCTCTCTCGTCGCGTGGTGGAAGATACCCCGCAACCAATAAAGTGCCCGTATGCGCACATCTACGTCGTTCGTCGACCCTCGGGTTGCCCTGCCGGGACGAAGTGAGAGCGTGATCATTGATCGACTTCATCTGACTCTCGGAACGTCGCTGCACGCACCATTTCCCACGGGAACGGAGGTTGCGTACTTTGGCATGGGGTGTTTTTGGGGGGCCGAACGGCTCTTTTATGAACTCGAGGGAGTCGTGGTAACCGCAGTTGGATATCAGGGCGGCGTTACACCGAATCCCACCTATCAAGAAGTCTGCAGCGGTCGAACCAATCACACTGAAATAGTGCAAGTGGTGTTCGATCCCGCCACGGTGACTTTTCGTTCTCTCACGCAAGTGTTTTTCGAAAACCACGATCCCACGCAGGGCATGCGGCAGGGCGGGGACATCGGAACGCAGTACCGCAGCGCCATCTACGTCACCTCGAAAGAGCAGGATGCGGTGGCCCGCGAAATTCTCGAGCGATACGCGATGGTTCTTTCCGAGCGTGGCTTTGGCGCGGTGACGACAGAGATAGCGCCTGCCGGACCCTTTTATTATGCCGAGGAGTACCACCAGCAGTACCTCACGGCGAATCCCAATGGCTACTGCGGCATCGGTGGAACGGGAGTGTCGTGCCCGGTGGGTCTGTTCTAACTCTTCGCGTTGAGTCGGTTCACTACGGCGTTGGCCTCCGCCATCATCTTTGCGACGACATCACCAGCTGACTCAATCGAAGTAATCGCGCCGACGGCCTGACCCGCTGGGTACCCTTCGCGCGCGGGGTCCACTCCGAGGGTTGACGCGTCACCACCAAGGTGAAAGGTGCCGTCACGAAATGAGTTCATGAGCTGTTCGGGAAATGGCCGCAACAAGGATGGGTCGGCCTCGTAACGAGCAGTTGTTTCGTTTTTGAGAACGCGCATCGTCTTTCCCGAAAACGCCTTTGAGATAATCGTGCCATCTTCTCGAGCCGCGAGTATTCCTTCGCGAAATCCTGGTAACGCTCGAGCCTCACGCGTGGCGATGAACCGTGTCCCAATCCACACGCCGTCCGCACCAAGGGCGAGAGAGGCGGCGAGCCCTCGGCCGTCAAAAATTCCACCGGCCGCGACGACCGGAACCTGATCACTTACCGCATCAACAATCATCGGTACTAACGGCAGTGTGGCTACGGTGCCAGTGTGCCCGCCTGCCTCAGTTCCTTGGGCGACCACAATGTCACACCCGGCGTCCACTGCTCGCCGAGCATGCTCAACCTTGCCGCACATCGATACCACGAGAACTCCGTGGCGGTGACAGAGATCAACGACGTGAGTCGGGACACCAAGACCCGCGACAAATGTGGTGGCGCCGCCTTCAATCAGGATCTCGACGTTACGGACTAAGGAATCGGGAAAGGCGGTGAGAAGATCGACGCCAAATGGAAGGGATGTCAGCTTCTTGGTGGCGGCAATTTCTTCCGCGAGCTGCTCCGACGACATCGTTGACGCCCCGAGGCATCCGTACCCCCCTGCGTTGGATACGGCAGCCGTGAGTTGCGAGTAGGACACGCCACCCATTCCCGCCAACATGATGGGGTAGTCGATCTTCAAGAGTGTGGTGAGGCGAGTGTTCATACTGTCCTTTCACTACTGTCACGACCCTGGAGCCAGAGCGTGGTACAACCCGTGATCGCTGCGATCAGCGACACTGCCAACAGTGTGACAGTGGTCTGAAAATACTCGGGACTATGGGGTCCGTACGCCTGAGACGCAAAAAGTAGGGGCACCGTAAATCCGACGGCGCAGAGGGCTGCGAGACCACCGAGCTGCCCTCGCGTGCCGGGGGCGAGTTCCGGGCGATGGCGTGTGATCCACGCGACGACGCCGACAATTCCCAACACCTTTCCAATGAGTCGAGCGACTCCGAGAAGTGTGACGAACGTGACAGTCGAACCATTCCACGTAATGGCGCGCCAATCGATACCGCACGCCGTCAGCGCGAAGAGCGGTAGGGCAATCCATGTTGCGGCGTTAACAACACGAAGTTCAAGTCGATCAAGCGAAGGGGACGTCTTCGTGAATGGTGCGGTGATACCGACGAGAGCGCCCGCCAGACACGGCTCGACATTGGCCGCTGCGAGGACGAACCACGTGGCGACGACTCGCACCCACAGGGTAAGAACGAGATGGCGCTGGCGTTGGAAGCTCAGGAGAAAAACGCTCACGGGTAGGAGCACGAGAAATAATGGCCGAATCACCGACGGATTGCTGAAAGCGAGTGCAATCACACTCAAAACGTCATCGACGATTGCCAGGGTGAGGAGGAATACTCGCAGTTCGCGTGGGATTCGTCGAGCAACGAGGGCGAGAGCCCCGAGTGCAAAGGCGATGTCGGTCGCCATCGGGACTCCCCAGCCGCGCGTTAAGGCCGGTGAGGACGAGAGGACCCCGAGTCCAACAGTGAGGAGTGCTGTACCCACCATCCCCCCAACGGCCGCCGCTGCCGGCAGAAGTGCCGTCGACCGATGGGTGAGATGACCATGACGCAACTCGCGAGCTAGTTCGAGGCCGACACCAAAGAAGAAGATGGTGAGGATCCCGTTGGCAACAATGTCGTGTGGTGTTCCGACGTGCCAGTGCTCTAGTCTCGCCGTCAACGAATGATGCCAAAAGGCGTTGTATCCCGCCGGGTTCAGCGCCGACCAGCAAATCGCCAGCACCATCCCAATACTGAGCGTGACGCCACCTGCGGATTCGGCGCGCAGTAGTTTGCTCAATCGCTGAGTCGTTGAATCACGAGACACCACGGCAGCAGAATAGGTCTGAGTCGGTAGGGTGAGTCGGTCATTCAAGAATGACCACATTTCCGAGAGGCGAATATGTCTGTTGCTCACACCAGCGAACTCAGCAAGCGTGAGCTGTACACCATTTTCGGCGCGCTCATGCTGGGTATGTTTCTTTCGGCGCTGGATGGCACGATTGTTTCGACCGCACTTCCCACCATTGTTGGTGAGCTTCACGGTGCTGATCACCTGAGCTGGGTCGTCGTGTCGTACCTCTTAGCATCAACAGTTTCCACGCCATTGTGGGGAAAACTCGGCGACCTCTACGGCCGAAAGAATCTTTACCAGATCTCCATTGCCATATTTCTTCTCGGTTCAGTTCTATGCGGACTTGCCGACTCAATGCTGCTTTTGATCTTGAGCCGTGCGCTCCAAGGGCTCGGAGGGGGTGGACTGATGGTGGGTGCTCAAGCCGTCATTGGTGACCTCGTTCCACCACGTGACCGGGGCCGCTACTCGGGCTTTTTCGGCGCCACCTTTGGCGCCTCAACAGTTCTTGGCCCGTTGATTGGTGGCGTCATTGTGGACCATCTCTCGTGGCGGTGGGTGTTCTTCGTCAATATCCCCCTCGGGCTACTCGCCTTCATTGTGACGGGTGTCGCCCTTCCGGCGAATAGTCGTCGCGAAAACCACGCGATGGACTATCTCGGTGCCCTCCTCCTGACACTGTCGGCCTCGTCACTTATTTTGGTGACCTCGCTCGGTGGTCATACTTTCGCGTGGATGTCGCCGACGAGTTTCGGACTGGTGGCGATATCCCTCGTGACCGGCGTCTTCTTCTACTTGGTTGAGCTGCGTGCCAAAGAGCCGATTTTGGCCCCGCGCATCATGCGGAATCGAGTCGTGTCATCGGCCTCGGCTATTGGTTTCGTTACAGGTTTTTCCATGTACGGAGCGATGACGTTTTTGCCATTTTTGTTTCAAACCGTCTTCGGCGTGTCTCCCACCATGTCGGGGCTACGACTGTTGCCCCTCATGGTCGGACTCTTTGCCATGTCCATGATCGCCGGCCAGTTGTTGGCACGAGGGTGGCGCTACAACATTTTTCCTCGGGTTGGCACCGCAGTGATGACCGTGGGGCTCGCCCTACTCGGAACGGTGTCGGCTACGACCAACGGTGTGGTCATTGCCATCTACATGGTGGTCCTGGGGACGGGTCTCGGTGCCGTGATGCAGATTCTCGTCGTGGCCGTTCAAAATGCCGTCGACATTCGAGATCTCGGAACTTCCACAGCCGCCGCAAATTTTTTCCGTTCAATGGGGGGCTCGTTTGGTACCGCCGTCTTCGGTGCGGTCTACAGCAACATCTTGCCGGACCGGCTTATGAGTAACGCAGCCGAGGTGGGCGGTCACCTCTCGCTACCTCCCGCAGATCAGTGGACCCCCGAAACGCTTCAACGCTTGGAGCCCACCACGCTGCATGTCATCGTGACGTCAATCGCCGAGACGATTCATACCGTCTTTCGCTACACCTTGCCATTTGGAGTCTTGGCGTTTCTGTTGTCGCTCACCTTGCCCCACGTGACGCTGAAGGGCCGCGGATCTCACGAATCTCCTGCAGTAGTGCCGGAATAGCTCTCTCGAGAGTTTCACGACAGACATCAAAGTCGTCGTCAGTTCCAAAGTACGGATCGGGAACATCAAGCGCCCCCTCTCCGAGAAGTTCACGAAGGAGGACAACCCGCAGGTCGGGCCGGGTGGCGAGAAGATCTCGGCGGTGTTCGCGGGTCATTGCCACGGCAAGCGCAATATCGCGAAGGTACTCCGGGGTTGCCCACGCGCCGACTCCGGCATCAGGGGAGTAACCCCCGCGTTGCAGTGACGCCGCGGCACGATGATCCATGGGCTCACCCACGTGCCACCGAGCGGTGCCCGCACTCGAAACCTCTACGTCGTCCAAGCCACCAGCCCGTCGGACGTGATGCTTGAGTATGGCTTCTCCCATGGGTGACCGGCAGATATTGCCCGTGCAAATGACGGCGATTCGCATAACAACGATGAGGTTAACGGGCGCCCGAGAGAAAACCTGATGGGGAAGGTACGCTGGATGTAGGAAGGATTTGAATGCCACTCTCGGAACACGAACAGCGGGTTTTACAGCAGCTCGAAGAGTCGCTCAAGCGCGATGATCCCACCTTTGAGAAGAAGGTACGAGAGGCGAATGTCTATCGGGAGGCGGGTCGTCAGCTCCGATGGGCCGGATTGGGATTTTTCGTAGGCCTCGTCGTTCTTCTCGTGTCATTTACGTCCAGTCTGGTTCTCGGTCTTATCGGCGTTGTCATTATGTTTTCCTGCGGACTCGTCATGGAGCGCAATGTCCGACGTATGGGCCGCGCCTCCATATCTGATTTGGGGCTCACCCGTCGAGCTCGAGCTGCCTCAGCGGGAGCAACGACGTCGACGCCACCGTGGGCCAAGTTCTTGAAGCGCAACGACACTACGGAGTGACCGCGTCGACACTCGCCATTGATGTTGGTGGAACGAAAACGGATATCGCGTGGGTGAGCGACCGTGGAGAAATAACGCCGGTTGCTCGAATCGATACCGTTGCCGCCGGCTCTGATCTATTTCAACGAATTGTTGACGCCATTCCACGGCCGGATGTTGTGCACATTGAAGCCATAGGCGTCGGCTGCGGTGGTCCTATGTCCAGGGGTGGTGAACGGGTGTCACCATTGAACATTCCCGCGTGGCGTGACTTTCCATTGCGAGAGGCGCTCTCGGAACAGTTTCAGTGTGCGGTGGCGGTTGAGAATGATGCCAAGGCGCTCGCCCTGGCCGAAGGTCATTTTGGCGCAGCCCGTGGCAGCACGAACTACGTGGCAATGGTGGTGTCGACGGGAGTTGGTGGGGGAATCGTTGTTGATGGTCGGCTCGTCGACGGCACATCGGGTAACGCCGGTCATATCGGGCATATTGTCGTAAATCCCGGTGGTGCGCTCTGTGGATGTGGCGTGCGAGGCTGCCTTGAGGCTGAAGCTTCGGGTTCCGCGATCGCACTCGCCACGGGCCGACCCGCGATCGAGGCCGGGCCGGCCGTGCGGCGTCGAGCCGGTGAGATGGTGGGTCGTGCGATTGCGGCGGCATCGTCCCTCTTGGACATCGCCGACTTCTACGTGGCGGGTTCCGTTGCGCTGGGGTACGGCGCGGATTTCTTCGAGGCGGCGAATGACGCGGCCCGCTCATACGCCGGACTGTCGTTCACCTCGAAACTCCGCGTCCTTCCTTCTGGTTTGGACCACCGCGGACCAATACTTGGTGCCGCGTGTGTGGCGTGGCGTAGTTTGAAGGCATGAAGATTCGCTGGCCGAAGGGAGTTCTAGTCCATGCGGTGCGACACCCCTTGGACGGCATTGCCCTTCTTCGGGCTGGCTGGGGCCTTCGTCGAAGCGACTGGTGGCGCTCGTCGCCGTTTCTGCCCGTACCGGATCCGGAGTATTGGAAGTTTCGCATGGTGACGGCCTACGGCAGTTCCGAGAGTGTGGCATCGGTCGAAGACGCAGTGGCCGCGGCGAAGTGGTCTGTCCGCGTCAGGCGAGGGAGGTAGCCCGTGGGTCGGGTTCTCCTTTTGAACGCGACCTACGAACCCCTGCAGTTGGTCTCTGAACGTCGAGCCATCGTGATGCTGCTCGACGGACGGGCAGAAGTTGTGGCAACCCCCGACGCCCCCACACTGTGCCGTTCGGCTCGTCTGACGATTGAAGTACCCAGTATCGTCCGCCTCCACGCGGTCGTGAAATTGCCGTCACGGGTCCGCATCCCACCCCTTACGCGCCGCGCCGTGCTGGCTCGAGATGGACATCGGTGTGCGTACTGTGGTGGCTCGGCCGACACAATTGACCATGTTCGTCCACGTTCTCGCGGAGGAAAACATGAATGGACCAATGTGGTGGCCTGTTGCCGACGACACAACTTTGAAAAGGGCGACCGACTTCTCGAAGAACTTGGGTGGTATCTGCGCTTCGAGCCTCGTGCTCCCGAGGGACCATGGTGGCGCTGGAGAAATCTGGGCGAAACAGATCCCGCCTGGTCGGACTATCTACCACGGGCGTCATGAACTCACGGTTCGAGGAGCTCTACGACTACGACACTCTCCGGACCATTCCGGAATCGACGGCATTCGTGGTGAGGGTCGCCGAGCCGGTTCTCGTTCTCGGGGGAGGTCAGCGCGACGACGTGCTGCACGACGACGTTGACGAGCACTGTATGGTGCGCCGTCGCCGGGGTGGCGGCGGTGCGGTCCTCGTCCAGCCGGACGACCTCTGGGTGGACTGGTGGCTGCCACGGCCCGACTCTCGCTTGAGTACGGAAATTCCCCGCAATGCACTGTTGGCTGCCGAGTGGTGGTATCGGTCACTCGTTCGAGTGGTGGAGTCGGTACCCAAGATCTACGGCGGACCTTTGAACGTCGCGCGCGAACTAAAAGATGTCTGTTTCGCCGGTGCGGGCCCCGGCGAACTTTTTATTGACGACCGCAAAGTTTTGGGTGTAACCCAGTGGAATGTTCGTGAAGGTTGCTTTCTCTCCACCTTGATTCCCGCGTGGCCGCAAAATCCGATTCGAGACGCCCTTCGCGTCGTCCCTGATGATCTCGATACGGCGCTATCGAACGTTACGACGGCCCGAGAGCTGGGCATTCTTGGATTGGCGGAGGATCTCATTGACGATGCGATTCGTGCCTCGGGAGTCGAGCGTCGACGGAATCTGATGCTCCTTCCCTGATTCCCCCTATTTTTCGCGCGTAACGGCCCCTCGGGGCCGTTTTTTCTTTGCCTGCCACGATTTGCACGTCCCGGGTGGCAGCGATAGAGTGGGGCACTTTTCCACAAAGTGGGTTAAATCACCCACTAAGTGGGTCAAAGTGGGTACTCTTAGAGAGGGGAGGTGAGATGACGAGATTCTTCGGTAACTACCGGATGACCGTTGATGTCAAGGGTCGCTTGGTGATTCCCTCTCGTTTTCGCGGCGCCTTCGACGGTGAGGCAGTCGTCAGTCCCTATGAGAATCGTTGCCTCGCCATTTGGACGCTCGATCTCTACGAGCAACAGCTCGTACTTCAAGAAGCCAACACTCACCGCACGGCCGTTTTGGACCAGGGCTTTCGAACGCAAAACGCATTCACTACGGAAATCGATATCGATAAACAAGGTCGTTTTCTCTTAGCCCAGGGTCTTCGTGAAAAGTTCGAAATTCGCGACGAGGTTGTCATCTTGGGTAACCGCGACCACCTCGAAATCTGGAGCGTGGAGAAGTTCGCACAGGTCGAAAACAATCTCGAGATTTTTAATGGCCCCTTCGTCGAAACGTTCGGCGCATTGGCAGGAAAGGAATGAAGTCACTTCTCAACAGGCCGGCGTGGATCTTGCGCCGCCCGCCGACTTTCACGTCTGGAGCAACCTCCTCCGCCCGCTCCTTCGTGTTGCTGAG
>CAXBRG010000021.1:0-12530 GCA_963977995.1 uncultured bacterium
AAGCAGACGAGCGCAACGACTAACTGCCACCGGCGGCGTCGGTGGGGAGCGGCGAGCTCCGGCGTGTCGGATAAGGATGCGAGCGCGACCCGCAGTTCGCTGATCGCCGAGTTCTCGCGAGTTGCAATGGCGTCGAGCTCACTTGCTGAGAGCTCCCCCGCCGCGTGTTCGTTTTCCGCGTCACGCAGCGAGGCTTCACGCAGCGAAATTTCGTCGATGAGTGATTCTCGGCTACGGGCCACGGCGACCAACCGACATCACGATGAGGCCACCGGCCAACAGCACCACGGCCGGTGTGATCCAGAGGATGGCCCCCGCTCCACGACTCGAGGGCGACAAGAGAATCCCTTCGCCGTAACGAACCTGCAGCGAGGTGAGAATCTCCGCGTCGCTGACACCCGCTCGCACCTTGCTCGCGATTTCACGTCGAATCGCGAGTGACGATGTCGCATTGCTTTGAGCGACCGACAGCGCCTCGCAGGAGGGGCAGCGCACACTGTGCGTGAGATGAGTAATTCTGTCCTGTAGCGGATCGACACTCGGTCGATAGAACAGCACCAGGAGGGAGAAGCCGACCAGAACGGTCAGAAAGAATCGAAACGATCGAAGCCGCGTCACGCGGTTGCCTCCGCCACGGCCTCGCCGAGGGCCGACGCCGTGGTGGCACCATAGATCACCGACGACACCAATCCCTCGCGGTCAATGACAATCGTGGTGGGTGGTGATGTCACGCCCAGTGCGTTAGCAATATCCCCACGAGAATCACTGACCGATGGGTAGAGCGACCCGTAGTGGGACTCAAATCCTCGAGCGGCGCTGAGTGAGTCGTTGAAGACGACACCCAGGACGTGCACATTGTTCTTGCGTTGCGACCACGCAAACGACGTCAACTCCGGAGCCTCGGTCACGCACGGTCCACACCACGACGCCCAGAAGTTCAGAACCACAACACTGCCACGGTGGTCGGCGAGGCGCCACGGTTGGTCGTCCAGCGTGGTGGCAACAAAGTCGGGCGCCGCTGTCCCCACGAGAGGGTTGGCTAGGTCACCGTGATCGACCGACGGTGATCGAGAACCTAGAAAGAACGTGATTGCAATAACGGCAAGTGTGGCCGCCACACCGAGAGTCCGAATGGAGAGACGATTCACGCGGCGACACTCCGACGTCGCGCGAACGACAGGGCACTGCCTCCGCCAATAACCAGTCCACCGATCCACAGCCAGCTCAGCAGTGGCTCAACGGTCACTCCCAGAACTACCGAGCCGGCCGGCAGGTCGTTGGCAACCTGGGCCCCCGACGCCGTTCCGGTTCCTCCGACGGCGTCGAAAGTGAGATAGACGTCCCGCCAGAAGTTGGAGGAAATAGCCGGGGTTCCCACCACTTGACCTTCGCGGCCGGTAAAGGTGGTGATCGCGGGGTAGTACGGACCGTTCCCGTTGACCCGAACGACTAACTCCGTCGCCGTTCGCAACTCATCTCGCACGTCTCTCATCCCAAGAAAGGTGACCCGTTCGCCCGCCACGATTGTTGACTGCCCCCTCGCGAGAGCCACTTCCTGCTTCGTCGACAGCGTGGTACTGGTCACAATGCCGATCGCGAGAAGTACGACGCCGAGGTGCACGACCATCCCACCCGCACTCGGCCCGAGGAGTCCTCGCCACAGTGGCTCGCCTCGACGCACGGTGGATCGCACGTACCCGCTCAAGTTACGAATGGCCGTTCCCCCGGCGGCGGCAGCGAGGAAGTACGCCGCGAGGAGCGCCGGACGGCGCAGACCGGCGAGCCAGACTGTCGCGACGAGGGCGAGTGAGATCCACAGGGTCGTTCGAATCCGTTGCCACATCACCTCGAGTCCGGAGCGACGCCAACCGGCAATGGGGGCCACAGCCATGAGGGCCAAGAGAGCTACGGCCACGGGTGCCGTCACGGCCGCAAAGTACGGTGCACCGACCGTTACTTGTCCCCCGTTAATTGCTTCATAGAGGAGCGGGAAGGCGGTTCCCACGAGAACCACGAGTGCGAAGCCAACGAAGAGAACGTTGTTCGCCACGAACAAACCTTCGCGAGAGAGACCACCGTCAATACCGATTGGTGATCGCAAGCGGTCGCCCCGCCACGCGATGAGGACCGCGCCACTACCAATCGTGAGTCCGAAGAACGCAATCAATACGGGACCGAGCGTCGAGGAAGAAAACGCGTGAACACTCTCCAACACTCCGGAACGGGTAAAGAATGTGCCGAGAACGGTGAGGGCGAACGTCACGATGGCCAACGAGACATTCCACACACGAAAGAGGCCGCGGCGGTCCTGAACGATGATCGAGTGAACGTAGGCGGTCCCCGTTAACCACGGCAGCAGGGCCGCATTTTCCACGGGGTCCCAGCCCCAAAATCCACCCCACCCGAGGACTTGGTAGCTCCACCAGGCTCCCAGCACAATCCCGACGCTTAACACTCCCCACGCCAAGACCGTCCACTGGCGAAGTCGCACGGGCCAGCGTTCATCCACCCGACCCGTGATCAACATCGCCATTGCGAAGACGAACGGAACGGTGAAGCCCACGAAGCCGCCGTACAGAAACGGGGGGTGCGCGGCCACCAACGGGTTGTTTTGCAACAACGCGTTCGGACCTGCTCCCTGACTCGTCGCCGCAGCGGGATTTGCGAGAAAGGGATTTGCGGGTCCCGCCATCAGTCCAACAAAGAAGGCGACGACAAGGTAGAACATCAGCGTCGCCCACCGAACGACCGCGTCGGTGGCCTCGGTGCGATAACGCCACACCATCAGGGACAACAGCACGACGAGCAGGAGTGCCCAGAGGAGAATGGAACCTTCGAGGGCGCTCCACATGCCCGTCATCGAATAGATCAATGGTGTGAATGTGGCGTTATTACTCGCCACGTACGCCAAGGAAAAGTCATGGCGAATCAGCGCAATTTGCATCACCACGACGGCCCCCAGGACGGCCAACAGAGTCAAGTGAGCAAAGATCCTGGTCGAAACGGATCGACGACCCGCGAGGCCGCGGCCTTCGTTGACGGCGCCCGTAAGGGCAAAAACTAAGCCCAACCAGACTGCCGTCGAGCCGAGCACTGAGGAGTTCATTGAACTGAGCCGTCGGGCGCGGTGACGCGTTCAGGATGTTGTGCTTTGTAGTCGGCCGAGTGTTTCACCATGATTTGGGTTGCCGAAAAGCCGTAGCCCGACGGTGTTGTAAAGGAGCCGACTACCACGACGGGAATCGTCGCTCGAAAGAGCTGCGGTGGCTCGCCAACGGCACTGACGTTGACAGTTCGACCCGAGACTCCTTCGATCACAAAGTTCGCACCTTTGCTCGTACGAATGACCGATCCCTCTTGAACCACGCCCTCTAAACGCACCTCTCTCATGCCCACACCGGCGCGGTCGTGATACACCTCATCAACGGTCATGTAGTAGTTCAGCGATGACAACATGCCCTGGCCGAGCAAGACGCCAATGGCGAGTACCAGGACTCCGGCGACGACCACCGTCCGACGGCGAGAGTTGCCCCGGGCTGGGGGCGTCGCGGGAGTGAGGTCGAGCGGCGAGGATTCGCTCACCGGGACCTCCGCCACAACAACAAGGCGTAGGCGCCGAGCGTCGTCATCGTCACGATGTACCCCGTGATGACGTAGGTCATAGTCCACCTTCGGCTCGACGGGCGCTCACAGCGGCGTCGAGATCGCGATCACGTTCCGCACCCAGAGACGTGGCGATGCGATAGCGAGCCCGCACCAGCCAGCCGAAATCCAAAGAGAACGCGACGAAACTCAAAAGGAGTGTCCACGCCATCGATCCGTGCACGGTGATGTCACGGTTTTCGGTGAACACGGTGGCGCCCTGATGCAGAGTTTTCCACCACAGCACTGAGAAGTGAACAATCGGGACGTTGGCGGCGCTCACGAGTGCCAAGACGGCGCTCCGTCGAGCACGCACGAGGGGATCGTCGTTTGCACGACGTAAGGCCAGATAGCCAAGAGTCAAAATGCCGAGCACCGCTGTTGACGTCAGGCGAGCGTCCCACACCCACCAGACCCCCCACGCCGGTCGACCCCATATCGATCCCGTCACCAACGTCAGTCCAACGAAGACGACCGAGACTTCCATCGCCGCCTCGGCGATGCGGTCAGCGACCATGGAGCGTGTGCGGGGCCAGAGGTACAACGCTGACGCCACGGTTGCCGTTCCGAGCGATAAATACAGAGCGACCCACGCCACGGCCGGGTGGATGTAGAGGAGTCGGGCCAACTCACCTTGGACGACGTCCGGAGGTGTCACGAACAGTCCGAGGACAATGGTCGCCAGCGTCGTGACGAGGGCCAGGGGGCCGAGAGCGCGAGACAGAAGGGGTTTCATCACGATTCCTCTACAGCACCGTAAAGGAGAACCCCGATAGCCCCGTACACCACCGTCATAACCGCGAGCAGAACGACCCATCGTGCGACGATGCCGCCGTGAATAAGGGCCGTCAGCGTCCGTTCGCCCGCCATGACGACGGGGGCCAACGCCGGAAGTGCGAGAACGGGCAACAGTGCGGCGCTACCCCGCGACAGTGCACCGTACAGAACACCTGAGGAAGCAATGGCGGCGAGTGACAGTGCGACGAAGGGGGCAGCGCGAAAGACTTCTTCCGATCGAAGATGAAACAGAACAGCGTCAACACTGACGAGGGGTGCTGTCACAACGACGAGATGAGTAAAGAGGGCGAGAACCTTTCCGAGATAGTTAGCCCCACCATCGATACCCAGCATCGTGATAGAGACCGAGGTTTCGCGAGCGTCATCGGCGGCGTGTGAACGACCTATCACCTGCAGCGCCACCAGCGTGATGATGAGATACAACAAACCCGGTGCGAGGCGGCGACCGGTTGATTGGTCGGGGCCAACCGCCAGCCCAGCGATAACCATCGCCATGACGGCAAACGGGAGAACCTGCCAGAGAAGTACCCGAGAGCGCCACTCCAAGCGCAGTTCCTTGTGCGCAATTGTCACCGCGAGACGAATCACAGTGCGCCGCCGTGAAGGATCAGTGAGGTCACGGGGGCACTCGTGCGCAGTTCGTCGTGCGACGTCACGACGACACAGGAACCAGCGCGGGCGGCCTGGGCGATGATGTCATCAACCAACGACCGTGCCGCCGAATCCAAACTCGCGTACGGCTCATCGAGAAGCCATAGCTCGGGACGGCGGAGGAGCAACCACGCCATACCCATTCGACGGCGCTGGCCCGCACTGAGGTGCTTGGCGCGCAGATCACGACGCCCACTGAGCCCCACGGTGGAAATGACATTGTCTAATTCCTGCGTCGCGATTCGAGAGACGCGTGCCGCAAACACCAGATTCTCGCGGACCGTTAGTTCGTCGTAAAAGGGGCCTTCGTGACCTAACCAGCCGACGTGTCGGCGAATCTCTCGACGCGCGGTCGTTCGCAAATCGCGTCCCAAGACCTCGCCACTCCCTCGGACGAGTGGTTCCAGTCCGGCGAGCAGACGCAGAAGGCTTGTCTTACCCGCCCCATTCGGACCGCTCACTGCGTACACCTGACCCGCCTCAAAGGAAGCAGTCACACCCGTCAGTAAGGGAAAGTTGTTGGCCGTGACCACGGCGTCGTGGAGCGATGCGAGCGACACGGCGCCTTAGCGCTGCAGAGCCTTGAGGTCGGCAGCGACCATCATCTCCACGAGTGTTGGGAAGTCAACCTCGCGTCGCCATCCCAATACACGCTCCGCCTTAGAGGGATCTCCGACGAGCAGGTCCACTTCCGCGGGGCGCATGAACTGAGGATCGATGACGACAAAATTTTCCCAGTGAAGTCCGGCGGCGGCGAAAGCCAATTCACACAACTCACGCACGGGGTGTGTTTCACCGGTAGCCACGACGTAGTCGTCGGGGCGGTCTTGCTGGAGCATCAGATACATCGCGCGTACGTAGTCGGCAGCAAATCCCCAGTCGCGTTGCGCGTCCAAATTCCCAAGGCGAAGCTCGTTCGCAAGTCCTAGTTTTATTTTGGCAACGCCGTGCGTCACTTTGCGAGTGACGAACTCGAGTCCACGGCGTGGCGACTCGTGATTAAAGAGAATGCCGCTACTGGCGTGTAAGTCGTAGCTCTCGCGATAGTTGACCGTAATCCAGTGACCGTAGACCTTGGCAACGCCGTACGGGCTGCGCGGATAAAACGGGGTGTCTTCGTCTTGCGGAACGGCTTGGACCTTCCCGAACATTTCCGAGCTACTCGCCTGGTAGAAACGAATTTCTGGATCAACGGTACGAATCGCATCAAGCATCCGGGTGACACCCATCGCGGTCGACTCGCCGGTGAATACGGGCTGCGCCCACGACGTCTGGACGAAGCTCTGGGCCGCCAAGTTGTAGACCTCTTGAGGACGGTGCTCTTGCAGAATGTTGATGAGTGAGACTTCATCGAGAAGATCACCCGACACCAGGGTCACTTGGTCCTGGATGTGCGCAATTCGCTCAAAGGTT
This sequence comes from uncultured bacterium, assembly GCA_963977995.1. Taxonomy (GTDB): domain Bacteria; phylum Actinomycetota; class Acidimicrobiia; order Acidimicrobiales; family RAAP-2; genus RAAP-2. Next base: position 6,505 of record CAXBRG010000021.1, read on the forward strand.
TCCGTGGAGGAACGGCGCACCATTCCCACCACGTGGTAACCCTCCGACAAGAGCAGTTCGGCGAGGTACGAGCCGTCCTGTCCCGTAATCCCTGTAATGAGCGCACGTTTTGCCATGCAGTGTCCTTCACCGAAAAGAGGTGGCGTTAGCCGTAGAAAACCTTACCCCAGGAGCCCGGCTATTCCCTTTTCCTTCAATTCGTTCTAACCTTTTCGCCATGGCGCGCCTGGCAATCGTCAGTTTCCGTCTCGGTCTGACCGATGGCGTGTCGATTGAGGCTGAGAAGTGGACGAACGCCCTGACGTCTCTCGGACACGAGGTCGTCACCGTGGCGGGCGAGGGGCGTGTCAATCACGTCATCCCCGGACTCGCAATTGACGCCGCCGATGACCCCGATGTCGATCTTCTTCGTCGCACCCTGGAGGACGTCGATCTCGTCATCGTGGAAAATCTCGCATCGCTTCCCCTGAACCTGGACGCTCGTGACGCCCTCTACGAAGTCCTGGCGGACCGAGCCGCCATCTTTCGTCACCACGACCTCCCCTGGCAACGTCCCCATCTCCAACACCTCGAAGGGCCCGCCCACCTCGGCCCCTGGGCTCACGTCACGATTAACGACCGTTCGCGGGTGGAGTTACTGCAACGCGGGATTGTCGCAACAACGATTCCCAATCACTTTGACTGCGACCCACCACAAGGACGCCGAGACTTGATGCGCCACGCCGTTCACATCAAAGGCAACTCCCGTTTGATTATGCAGCCCACTCGGGCCATCCCCCGCAAGAACGTCACCGCCGGACTACGACTCGCCGAAAAGCTTGGGGGAATTTTCTGGCTACTCGGCAAAGCCGAGGATGGATTTGGTTCTGAACTCGAGCGTGTTCTCAGCCTCGCGATGACGGGAGTGCGTCGCGCACTGCCCACCGGAGGAACAATGGACGACGCCTACGCGGCGTGCGACCTCGTCGTCATGCCCTCAACGTGGGAGGGATTCGGCAACCCCGTGATTGAGGCCGTCACCCACCGCAAACCGCTCGCCCGCTTTCGCTATCCCGTCATGGAAGAGATTGAATCGCACGGCTTCGAGTTCTTTGATCTTGACGACATTGAGGGCATCGAGGCGGTGCTCGGCGACCCCTTCGCTGACATGCTCGACAAGAACCTGGCCATCGCGAAGGCCAACTACGACCTCTCGTTACTCCCGGGGCGGCTCGCCACCCTTCTCGCGTCGGTCGGAATTCTCTAGTCGACCGTTAGCCTCACTGTCCGATGACGACGACGGCGAGCGACGAGCGACGAAGCCAAATTCTCGACGCGGCAACCCGTGTCTTTGCCGAGAAGGGTTTCGCGTCCACCACGATGGACGACGTAGCGAGCGCTATCGGCTACACCAAACCCGTTATCTACGATCACTTTCAGGGCAAAGATGCGCTGTACACGGAGATCATTCGCACAACGGCCGATCGAATGATGCGCCTACTCCGCGATGCGGTCGAACGGCAGTCGGAGCCCCGCAAGAAAGTGGAGGCGGCGTTCCAGGTGTACTTCGAACTCGTCGTCACGGAGTCAGACGCGTTCCGAGTGCTTTTCTTACAGGCCGGATCGACCGAACGCAATGTGCAGTTACGCGCCGTTGAGGTTGACATGGTCTCCTTCATCGAACCGATGCTGCCCACTTCACTCGATGCCAACCACAAACGCGAACTTGCGGGCGGCGTTGTCGGAATGGCCGAAGGTGCGGCCGTCGTGTGGCTCGTTCGACGAGAGCGGACAAATGAAGTCGGAACAGTAGCCGACGCCCATCTGCTCGCCAAGCGAATTGCCACCCTCGCCTGGGGTGGACTGCGCGCCGTTCAGCCGAAGTAGTCGGCGTCGTCGCTCAAAATAACTCCGAGCGCCATCGTGAGATCCCAGAGCTCAGCAGCCGTCGCGTCATACGTGGCCTGATCGCCACCGGCGGGATCGACGACATCCCACACCACATCGGGATCGAGTTGCGCCACAGACCGCACTCGATCAGTGAAGGCCCCGTCGAGTGGAGCAGTCGCCACAAAGTGTTTAATCTGCACCACTTTGTCCGCCGCTGCCGGTAGTTGAGCGCGGACGAAACGAACATGGTCGGCTTCGGACGCGAAAATGACGTCGGCCCAGAGTGCGTCGTCTTCGGAAATCTGACGGCTTCGATGGCGAGTGAAGTGATGCTCTCCGAGCTCATCTAACGACTCAAGCGACTGCAGCGTTCGGGTCGACATGGCTTGACCTTCCACGGCGTGCGTTCCAGCAGTTCGGATCTGCCACGCCCATCCGTTGGCCTCCGCCAAGTCAGACAGCATGTAGCCGAGCATGACGGACCGTGCGACATTGCCCGTGCACAGCGTGACGACATTCATGACGAGATGACGCTAGTAGTTGCCCACGGCAACGGGGTCACTCTTGTGTGGAAAATTCCAGACCCGCAAACTCGCCTGAGCCCCACCACTCCTCAAGTAGTTGAAAGTAGGCGACCGCGCCGAGTGGGTAACCCGTCGAATTCAAACGCTCGCGCTCGCCGAAGCCGCGACCCTCATTGTTGTAGTAACCCGGCGTGCAGTCAGGGTTACCGAACAGAGAACGAGTGTTACCCGCGATGCCGGCGACCCATTGGTCTTGGCTCGACTGCGACGTCTCAACGCGCGTGAAACCCTCGTCGTGGGCACGGCGAATAACGGCCGCAATTGCATCCGCGGCGGCCCAATAGTTATGGGGAATATTCGAAACCAGATTGGCGCCTTGGGCGATGGACATGTGAAAGAGGTTCGGGAAGCGGCGCGTAACGAGCCCGAGGTACGTCACCATGCCATCCGACCAGGCCTCTTGGAGAGAGACGCCATCACTGCCCGTGATGGGCAACGCGTCGTCACCGGTCTGTTCATTTCCTACTTCAAAGCCGGAGGCGTAGATCAGGCAGTCGAGCTCGTAGTGCGTACCATCGACCCACACGCCCGTTTCATCGATTCTTTCGACACCTCGTCCATCAGTGTCCACGAGGTGCACGTTGTCGGCGTTAAACGCCGAGAGATACTCGTCATGGAAACAGGGACGTTTGCACAACTGTCGGTACCACGGCTTCAGTGCCGCGGCCGTTACGGGGTCGTCGACCTCGAGGTCAACTCGCGCTCGAATCTCTTCCATCTTTTCATCGTCACTGGCCTCGTACGCTTCCTGCTGAATCAGCTCGTTGTACTCGCCGCGCGCAGTCACGAGCGCCACCACTCGATCGCGAATACGTTGCGAAATGTCGGTCCAGCCGTCTTTGACGAGGTCGTCGTCGGTGAAGCCACCGGTCTGCAACGTAGTGAAATTCATCAACCACTTCTTCTGCCAGCCGGGCTCCAACGTGTCGTACCAGTCCGGGTCAATGGGGTGGTTATTGCGAACATCGATAGAACTCGGCGTGCGCTGGAATACGAAGAGTTCGCCGGCGGACCGCGCCACCTGGGGAATGACCTGTACGCCGGTGGCCCCGGTGCCAATGACGCCGACGCGCCGCGTTGAAAGGTGTGTCATCGGCGAGTTAAATCGGTCACCACCGGTGTACTCGTAGTTCCAACGACTGGTGTGAAAGGCCGTACCGCGGAATTGATCAATCCCCGGAATTCCGGGAAGTTTTGGTCGAGCAATGGGACCCGTGCCAACCGTGACGAAACGCGAGTGAAACTCATCACCGCGATCCGTGGTGATGATCCAGCGATCTTGGTCCTCTGCCCACCTCAGCGATTGAATCTGCGTGGAGCCCAGAAAGCGTTCGTAGAGACCAAAGGTGGTGGCAATTCGTTGGGCGTGTTCATGAATTTCGTAGCCGGGGACATACTTCATTGACGGGCGCGTACCCGTCTCCTCGAGAAGGGGTAAGTACACCATCGCCGCGGTATCGCACATGGCACCCGGGTACCGGTTCCAATACCACACACCGCCCACATCACCGGCGCGGTCCACGATGACAAAATCGTCAATGCCGGCGTCACGAAGTTTCGCCCCCATGATCAGGCCGGAGAATCCCGCACCCACAATCACGACGTCAACGTCGCGGCGCTGTCCGGGTCGCTCAGTCGGCGTCACGTAGGGGTCGTCAAACAGTGACGACCATTTACCATCCGGTGTGATGTACTGGTCGGCGCCGTCCGGACGGAGGCGCTTGTCGCGTTCCGCTCGGTACTTCGCTCGAAGTTCGTCCGCGCTGAGCGCCACTACTTGATGTGGATTCCCGAAATTGCGCGGGCAATGACCAACTGTTGGATCTCACTGGTTCCTTCGAAGATCGTGTAGATCTTCGAGTCCCGGTGCCAACGCTCCACCGGGTATTCACGGACATAGCCGTAACCACCGAGAATCTGGATTGCCTCTTCGGTCACTCGCACGGCCGTTTCGCCAGCGAACCACTTGGACATCGAACCTTCACCCGCGGTGAACGGAGTGCGCGTGGCGGCCATGTTGGCGGCACGCCAGACGAGGAGACGAGCGGCATCAATGTCGGTCTTCATCTTCGCGAGCTTGAAAGCAATCGCCTGGTTCTCGATGATGGCCCGGCCGAACTGCTTGCGCTCCTTGGCGTACTCGAGTGAGTACTCGTAGGCCGCACGAGCAATACCGAGCGCCTGGGCGCCCACTGCGGGACGAGTGGCTTCGAAAGTTGCCATGGCGGCGTTGGTCTGCGCCTTCTTCCCTTCGCGAACGCGAGCGAGTTTCTCGTCGAGCTTCTCCTTGCCACCGAGGAGGCATGAGCCGGGGATCCGGCAGTCTTCCAAAATGACCTCGGCCGTGTGCGAAGCACGGATTCCCATCTTCTTGAACTTCTGACCCATGCGAATGCCGGGCGTTCCGTCAGGAATGACGAAGGAGGCCTGACCGCGCGATCCGAGCTCGGGGTCGACGGACGCAACAATCACGTGGATGTTTGCGATGCCACCGTTGGTAATCCAGGTCTTGGTTCCATTGAGGACCCACTCGTCCTTCGCGGCGTCGTAGATGGCGCGAGTGCGCAGGCTCGAGACGTCCGAACCGGCGTCCGGCTCGGATACGCCAAACGCGGCGAGCTTGAGATCACCCGGTGTGCCGTAGCACTGGGGAATCCACTCCATGGCCTGCTCGGGCGTTCCGTTCGCCGCAATACCAGCGACGGCGAGCGACGTACCGAAGATGGCCATCGCGATACCGGCGTCGCCCCAGCACATCTCTTCAAGAGCAATTGGCATAGAAAGGCCAGTGGGGTCAGAGAAGTTAGAGAAAATGAAGTCGGTGGAGTAAATCCCAGCCTTCGCGGCTTCTTCGATAATTGGCCACGGCGTCTCTTCGCGCTCGTCCCACTCGGATGCCGCAGGGCGCACCACGTCCCTCGCGAAAGTGTGGACCCAGTCCTGGAACTGCTTTTGGTCGTCGCTGAGCTGCATTGAGAATTCAGCCATGATTCCTCCTGTCGGACGGCGCCGACAACTCGTGTAGTTACTCACTGGTAACCCTGACGACTCTAGACGGATGGTGCCGGACTAATGACACCTTCCCTCTCAACAAATAGAAAATCCCCCGGACCAAGTCCGGGGGATTTTCTTGGGTGCGATCTAGAGAACGCGAACTCGCTTGGCGAGCGGTCCACGCTCGCCGGCTTCAACGTCGAACTCCACCTGCTGGCCCTCGACGAGGGTGCGGCGGCCATCGGCCTGAATCTCTGAGTAGTGAACGAAAACGTCCGCCTGACCCTCAACCGAAACGAACCCGAAGCCCTTTTCGTCGTTGAACCATTTCACGGTTCCTGTTGCCACTGCTGGCCTCCTACAAATACATGGTTACTACGTAACCGAGGGGACCACTGCGGCAACCTCTTGTCAAACTCTACTCAAGTATTGACGGGTCGTCATTTTCGAATACGAGTACCCGTCGCGCTGTCTTCCACCGTCCAACCGCGCTCAACAAGTGCGTCACGCAGCCGATCGGCCTCGGCCCAATCCCGCCGTGCGCGAGCTGCATCGCGTTGAGTGACCAAGGCGGCCGAC
>CAXBRG010000022.1:0-12453 GCA_963977995.1 uncultured bacterium
GTCCGCGGTAGCCCGTTCGACATCACGACCGAGTGCCGCGGCCCGTGCCTCGCACTTGGTCACGACATCAGCGGTTCGGCGCGCCTCAAGGCGGGCGCTCTGCGCACGGGCCCGGACCGACTCCAACTCATTTCGCCCGGCCAGTGCCAACGTCGACGCCCGGGCCGCCTCGGCCATCGCGTCGTCGACCGACGTGCGGGTCACGATTGATCGCCCCGCCGCGGCACGCCAACCGGTGGAGGCAAACCGATCGCCTTCGGGAGTGACGATGATGAGATCGGGATTCGCCAACGCCACGTCAAGCGCCGACTCCCAGTCGCTCGCTACGAACGCCCGAGCAAAGAGGGCGTCGAGAACGCGAGTGACGTCGCTCGGAGCTCCCGCGGTCGCCACGACATGTTGACGCAACGGGGTGCATCCGGTGGGTGCAACCGGGCGGTCTCCGGTGCGATCGGTCACCGGAAGAATGAGGCCGGCGCCCCCCTCGCGGCGAAGGGCGGCGATTGCCGCCCGGGCCGACGTTCGACCGTTGACCACCACGGCACCGAGTGAGGCCCCGGCGGCGGAGTCCACGGCTCGCTCCCACCCCGGCGCCACGTCGACCAGATCAAGAAATGCTCCTAAGACACCGTCGAGTTCGCCCACGATCTGTCGACCACCGGCCCCGGAGAACTCATCGAGAGCCCGCGCCAGCGCCTCCGCACGGGCGTGTGCTCGCGCCGAGTGTTCGTCAGCGTCTCGCGACGCCGCCTCGGCACGAAGGAGCTCTTCTTCCAACTCGCTCTCGCGCGCCGAGGCGTCACGGTGCGCCACCTGAGTAGCCGTGAGCTCTTGCTCGGCGAGTTCCCGATCGGTCGTCAGGCTCGTCAGTTCGGCGATCAGACCGTCGCGGTGGGTGGCGGCGTTTGTGATGCGCTGTTCGAGACGCTCAACGGACTCTTCGCTGCTCGCGAGCGAGCGGGATAGACGTTCGTGCTGTTCGCGCGCCGCGGCGAGAGAGGCCTCCGTCACAGCGCCGCTGACATCTCCCCACTCGGCGTCGAAACGTGCTTCCGCTTCACGCAAAGCGGCGGCCGCAGACTCACCGGCCGCTCGTTGGGTCACGAGTGCCGCCTCATCCTCCTCGCTCTCCGCCAGATCAACGGTCAAGCGGGCGGCATCGGCTTCAAGATTCGCCACCACGTTTTCGTCCGCCGATGCGTCGAGTGAGTTGCGCACCGAGCGTCGTCGTTCGGCGATCAAACTGAGCGTTCCTCGCACTCGTTCCGCCAGTCCTTGCAGTTGGCCCAAGGTGCTCGCCAGATGCTCTTCCCGACGCGACGCCACCTCCGCGGCAGCGGCGGCGGCGAGTGCGTCAAGTCGAACGAGCTCGGAACGTAGTTCTCGGTCCTCGCCGGCCGAACTCGCTACGGTCTTTTCGAGTTCGGTGCGGCGGGCTTCAAAATCGCTGAGTTGTTGCGCATAGAGAGATCGACGTAGACCCTTGAGCTCCGCATCAATATCGGTGAAGTTGCGAGCGGCCGCGGCCTGGCGTTCGAGCGGTCGCATCTGTCGACGTACCTCGCGTACCAGGTCACCGAGACGCTCAAGATTCTCCTGCGTTTGCGCCAATCGCCGCTCGGCGCGCTCTTTTCGCCGGCGGTGTTTCAAAACACCCGCTGCCTCCTCGATAACGGCGCGGCGTTCTTCGGGTCGAGAGTTCAAGATGCGGTCGAGTTGATTTTGCCCAATGATCATGTGCTGCGAACGGCCAACACCGGAATCGCTCAGGAGTTCTTGGACATCTAAGAGTCGACACGTTGCTCCATTAATGGCGTACTCCGAATCACCGTTGCGATACAGCGTTCGCGAAATCGTCACTTCGGCCGTCTCGATGGGTAAGAGTCCCGATGAGTTGTCGAGTGTCAGCGACACCTCGCACCGTCCGAGGGCGGCGCGCCTCGCGGTGCCGGAAAAGATGACGTCCTCCATCTTCGCGGAGCGCATCGCTCGGGCACTCTGCGCACCCAGCACCCAGGCCACGGCGTCGACCACGTTGGACTTGCCCGAACCGTTCGGACCCACGACAGCGGTGACGCCCGGTTCAAAGTCCAGCACGGTGTCGTCAGCAAAGGACTTGAAGCCCTTCATGGTCAGTTGCTTCAGAAACATCGGACGATGGCCTTACCTTTACTTCGCTCGGGGTCGTCCGACACACGACCGATGGAACGGACTCAATCTACGCCTGACACGAGGGGCAAAAGAACGTTGCGCTCGTTTTTGTACGCTCCGCACGAATCGTCTCGCGACACTGAGTGCAACGTTGACCTTCACGCCCCACGACCTGAAGAAACTCTTGAAATGCCCCCGGTCGACCGTCGGGATCAGTCCAGTTCTCCGGCTCCACGGTGGTGCCCTGCACCTTGATCGCCTCACTCACAATTTCCACGAGGGCCCGGTGAAGGCGGCGTGTTTCAATCTGTGAGACCTCGTCACTGCTGCGCTCCGCCCGCACCCCCGCGGCGAAGAGAGCCTCATCGACGTAGGTGGACGAGAAGCCGGCGATCAGCTTTTGATTCGTCAGAACTTCTTTCACGGGACGCTTGGCGACCTCCAAAACAATGCCGAGACGGTCCCATCCAAACTGGTCAAGGAGAGGGTCAAGACCAATTGTGGCCAGTTCGGGAACTAGTCGGCGGATCGCGCGGCCGTCGTCACTGAGTGCCAAGCGGTCGACGAGGACGTTCACTTTGACGATGGTCCCCTCGGCGGGCCGCTCGGACGCGAACATCTCACAGGCCGCGAGGGGATCGATGAGGCGTAGGTCCGGGCCCTGCTGGAACGACACCACCACGTGGGTGTGTTTGGGCTTCACGTCCTTGGGGCCCTTGGAGCGTTGGAGGAGCCCGACGGGACCCGGATCAATCACCCAGTGTCCGCCGTCGTCGAGCGCCACGATGAGGTTGCGTCCGAGTCGTGACAGCGACTTGATGGTGCGGCCCTCGACGCGGGCGCGGAAGTCCTTCGCCGTCTTATGGCGTGGCACCAACTTGCCGTTGGTCACGGCGACGGCCTTGATCTTCTTGCCCACTAACTCTTTCGTGAGGACAACTCGTGTGGTTTCAATCTCAGGAATTTCAGGCATGACGGCGCCCCTCCCAGGCGGCGAGTGCGGCCGCGACTTCCGCGGCCTTTTTGGAACGACCCGTCGCCTCACCGACGACGGCATGATCAACGCTGACGCGAACGAAAAAGAGTGGATCGTGGTCCGGCCCCGAAACGGTCACGTCGTAGTGAGGGGGCCCAAATCCCTGTGACTCCGCCCACTGCCGCAACTGACTCTTCGCGTCGCTCGCGAGTGGTGAGGCGGCGGCGTCGGCGAGCAACGGCGCGAGGAGTTCGTGCGCGGTGCGGATGGCGACCTCGGCCCCGCATTCGAGGTAGAGAGCGCCGAGCACCGCTTCCAGTGCGTCGGCGAGCAGTGAGGGGCGGTAGGCGCCGCCGCTCTTCATCTCCCCCTTGCCGAGTCGCAACACGTCCGGCAGACCGAGATCGTGGGCGACCGCCGCGAGGGACTGTTCATTCACCACTCGCGAACGGGCGAGCGAGCCGCTGCCCTCGTTGAGTGCCGGATAGTCGCGCAGAATCGCATCCGCGACCGCGAGGTTCACGACGGCGTCGCCCAAGAATTCGAGACGTTCGTTCGACTCTTCGCCGTGTTCACCGGCGTAACTGGAGTGCGTGACAGCGCGCGTAAAGAGCGGACTATCGGGCGCAAAACCCAAGCGTTCCGAGAGTGACTTCGCGACGCTGGTCAGAGTGACCACGAACCTCTAACTAACGCCGAGCTTGGCCGCCACGTAGTTCACGGCGTCGGCCACGCTCACCAGGTCTTCAAGATCTTCGTCGTCGATGTGAAATCCCGACGCCCGTTCCGAAAGTTCATCTTCGAGAGCTTCAACGAGTTCGATGAGGGCTAGGGAGTCGGCACCGAGAGATTCGAACGTTGCCGATTCGGTGATGTCCCCGGCGTCCTTTTCGAGAATTTCGGCGAGTTGACTCGCAATGAGCGACGCGATTTCGGCGCGAGTGACGGGTTGGTTGCTGTGGGTTTCGGCGGGCACAGTTGCTCCTTTGCTAACCGGTGCGGTCAGACTACCGATTCTCGCACCCCGAAGAGGGTTTTCCCTTATTCCGTAGGGCGAATCGTGGTGCGGAGAGTTTCCACAATGCCCGCCGAGGCCATTTCGTGACCCACCCGTAGGGCGTTCATGATGGCCGTGGCATTCGACGAGCCGTGGCTAATGATGCAGATGCCATCGAGACCGAGGAGCATCGCCCCGCCTTGATTGTCGGGACTCAAATCACCCGCGAGCGGCAAGAGGTGAGGCAACAATGTCATGCCCGCGGCCTTCGTCTCGTCATTCGTGCCAATGACCTCAAAGAGTTTGTTGACAATGAACTTGAGTGATCCTTCGAGAGTTTTGAGGGCCACATTGCCGGTGAAGCCGTCGGTCACCACGACGTCAACGGGTGAAGGAATCAGATCGCGACCCTCCACGTTGCCCACGAAGTTGAGCGACGGAGTAGCGGCGAGAAGTTGGTGGGTCTCTTTGACGAGAGGTGTACCCTTCGTCTCTTCTTCGCCGATGGACAAGAGTGCGACGCGCGGCGTCGTGATGCCGAACCGAGTCGTCGCGAAGGCCGACGCCATCACGGCGAACTGCACCAGCATTTCGGGTGTGCACTCGGCGTTGGCGCCCGCGTCCACCATCACCGTGGGGGCGCGACCGGGGTTCGGGAGAGGCGTGGCGATACAGGGTCGGATCACTCCTGGGAGTCGACCCATCCGGAGGAGCGCTGAGGCCATGGTGGCGCCCGTGTTACCGGCCGACACCATCGCGGAGGCGTGGCCGTCGCGAACGAGTTCGGCGGCGCGCACGAGCGACGAGTCCTTCTTCGTCCGCACGGACTTCGCCGGGTCCTCGTCCATACCGATGACTTCCGTGCAGGCCACGACCGGCAGCCCCTGGGGGTCGCCAATGAGATCCGGTGGTCCGACGAGGATGACCTCGAGTCCTAGTTCGTCGACGGCTCGTCGAGCCCCCGTGACGATTTCGTGTGGTGAGTTATCGCCACCCAACGCATCGAGAGCGATGGGCAGACTCAACTCAGTTGACCTCTACGGCGACGCGGCCCTTGTACCAACCACAGTTGGGGCACACCACGTGCGGCATCTTCGACGTGGAGCACTGCGGGCACACACTGCGAGCGGGACGCTCGAGGCGCCAGTTCGCCGCACGACGAGCGCGCGTGCGAGCCTTGGAAGTCTTTCTCTTGGGGACAGCCATCGTTCTTCTCTTTCCGTCGCGACGGCGACGCCGTCGTTACCGCGACTCGGACGAATCCTCGTCAAACCGGAGTTCTGTGAGTTTAGCCCAGCGGGGATCGACGGGCGCTGGGCACTCGCACGTGTCGTCGTTGAGGTCAATTCCACACTGAACGCACAGCCCCCGGCAGGTTTCGCGGCACAGGGGCGTCAGCGGGAGCTCCAAAAAGACTGCATCGTGGACCAGGGGTGCGAGGTCGATGGTGTCACCCTCGTACCGGTACGCCTCGTCATCGGCGCGCGTTGCTTCGACGAAGCGTTCGTCGACCGTCACGTCGACCGTACCCGCAACGTCGCGTGAGCAGCGGCGACAGCGTCCGACCCAGGGACACGTGACCCGACCACGGACCGAAATACCGCCGGAAAAACTCGCGAGTCGAACGTCAACGTGCACGGCCGCGCCAGCCGGAACATCGCCTTCACCCGCGGGGCGCGGCGAGAACTCGGCGTCGGCGTCGAAGGGGGCCTCGAACGAGACGGTCGATGACGACGGGATATCGCGGCGTAGAGCCGCCACGGGGACGAGAAAGGGCGAGCCCACGACTAGAGGTCGTCAGGGTCGTAGAACGAATCGCTCGCCGACGAGATTACAAACCCGGGCGAGTTGGCGGGAAGTGACGGCGGCGGCAGTGTCGCCGCCACGGCGACGTTGGGTTCGGCGATTGAAGGAATACTGAAGGGGTTGGGTTCGTTCTTGAGCTTCTCGCGGTGCGCAATCGCTTGCTTGTGCATCTTGTCGAGCTGCTCGTCGAATCGCGTCAACACCTGCTGCAAGTACTCGTTCGCTTCGTTACTCCGTTGCGAGATGCGGGCTTCTGCATCCGCCATAATTTCGGCAGCTTTTTGTCGAGCGCGATGGACTACTTCCTCCCGGTCCACCATCACCGCCGCCTCGCGCTGTGCCGTATCCGTGATCATGGCGGCGTGACGGGCCGCTTCACTACGGATGCGATCGGCGTCTCGGTTGAGTGCTTCGGCCTCTCGTAAGGCCACGGGGAGTGCCCGAGCGACACGGTTGGCGAGGTCGAGGACGTATTCCCGCGGTACTCGCGCGGTCGTTGAGAATGGAATCGCCGGGGCGTCACGCAGGGTGTCGACGAGTTCATTCAAGAGAGCCATCAGGTCTTCGGGCTCAGCGAGTTGGAGCTCGGGCACCTCGAACTCGTCGTCGTAGTTAAAGTCGCGAAAGTCCGTCATTTTGACTCCTCGAGAAACTTTCCGGCTAGGCGAACGCGAACCGGCTCCGGCACGAAGGGGGCGACGTCACCGCCAAATTTGGCGACCTCACGTAAGAGACGCGACGCGATAAAGGAGTGTGACGAACTCGTCGGAATGAACAACGTTTCAACTCCCGAGAGAGAACGATTCATCTGCGCCATCTGCAGTTCGCTTTCGAAGTCGGAAACGGCTCGAAGTCCCTTCACAATCGCCGTGGCGTTGACGTCCCGCGCGACATTGACCAAGAGCGTGGAGATTGACACGATACGCACGTTCGGAATATGGGCGCAGGATTCAGCGATCATCGCGTGACGTTCGTCGAGGTCAAAGAGTGACTCCGATTTCTGGGGGTTACGGATGGCGGCGACCACAATCTCGTCGAAGATGTGGCTCGCGCGTTCCACGACCTCGAGGTGGCCGTTGTGGAATGGATCAAACGACCCGGGAATCAGTCCAACTGTCATGCCACCTCCCCCTCACTTCGATGCAGCAACGTGACGAGCGTAGTGCCGTAACGCTTCTGCTTTCCAACGGTCCAACCGGGAGGGGCGTCAGCGTATCGATCGTTTTCAATGACGACAGTGTGGGCGTGAACGTCCGCCAGGAGTGCCGCGACGTCTAAAGGACCGTAGGGCGGATCGGCAAAAACAATGCTCGCGGACGCCGGAACCGTCCACCGTGGCAGGGTGGCCCGGACGAAGTGAACGGTCGCCTCGAGTCGAGAGGCGGCGAAATTGGTTTTGGCGGCTTCGAGGCACACGGGATCCGAGTCAACGAAGTACGCCTCGCGGGCGCCCCGAGAGAGAGCCTCGATACCCATCGCTCCCGACCCGCAGTACAGATCCACGACGACGGCATCGTCGAGCCCGCCGCGCGCCTGGAGCATCGAAAAAATTGCTTCGCGGGCCATCTCCGTTGTCGGCCGGACCGTCGCCGGCAACTTTGCCTTCAGGGGTCGACCCCGCGCCACTCCACCGACGATGCGCACACCCTCAGCCTACGGCGAACCCTTAGGACTTAAAGAGGTAGGCCGCTTCCTCTTCGTCCACGAAGAGACGGAGCTCATCGACGAGTTCGTCCAGACCGTCGAGGTCGGGGTGGGCGGCGACGAGCTCGTCGGCGACCGCACGGGCGAGGAGCAGTATCTCGCCGTCACGCGACAGCGAGGCGAGTCGCAAGTCACTACGTCCTCGCTGACGGGCACCCAACAAGGTGCCCTCACCCCGTAGTTCGAGATCCACCTCGGCCAAGTAGAAGCCGTCGTGGGACGCGACGAGGGCGGCGAGGCGCGCTTCCCCGTCGGGCGTTGTGGGCTCTCCGAGCAGGTAGCACGAACTCGCCACATCATTGCGACCCACGCGACCTCGGAGTTGATGCAACTGGGCGATGCCGAATCGCCACGCGTCCTCGATCACCACAATGGTCGCCTCAGGAATGTCGACGCCCACTTCGATGACGGTGGTCGCCACGAGTACCTGAATGTCGCCCCGACGAAACTTCTCCATCGTGAGTTCCTTATCGACGGCCTTCATCTGACCGTGCAGGAGCCCCACGGTGATGTCGGCGAGGGGGCCGTGCGATAGACGCTGTTGCTCCGCGACCGCACTCGCAGCCTCCATCTTCTCCGAGCCCTCGACGAGCGGGCAGACCACGAATGCACGGTGACCACTCTCAACTTCACGGCGCACGGCTAGCCACGCTGCAGCGTCGTCGTCTCGCAACCACGTGGTCGTCACCGGAAGTCGGCCCCGCGGCATTTCGTCTAACACCGTGAGATCGAGATCGCCAAAGAGCATGAGAGCCGCCGTGCGGGGAATCGGCGTTGCGGTCATGACGAGCAGGTCGGGGTCGCGACCCCGACCGTCGGCTCCCCGACCCTTGTCTCTCAATACGGCCCGTTGTTCCACGCCGAAACGATGCTGTTCGTCAATCACGACCACACCCAGTGAGCGAAAGGCCACGTCGTCAGTGAGAAGAGCGTGAGTTCCCACCACGATGTCGATATCGCCAGCGGCAATCTGTTCGATCAATCGTCGTCGCTCCGGGGCACCGAGTTTTCCTGAGAGCAAGGCAACGCGAAGCGGTCGGACGCCCCCCAGTACACCCTCGTCGGGCCGTGTGAGTCCTTCGAGATCGGCCCGAAGTGAGGCGAGGTGCTGCTCGGCCAAGACTTCCGTCGGTGCCATCAGTGCGGCTTGGTGACCGGACGCCACCGCCGCGAGCATGGTGGTCAGAGCGACGACCGTCTTGCCGGAGCCAACATCACCTTGCAGTAGTCGGTGCATCGGGCGAGGAGATGCCAAATCGCTCATGATGTCGCGCAGGGCTCGATGTTGAGCACCCGTGAGCGCAAAGTGGTGGGACGCCAAGAACTGGCGGACGAGCGACGACTCCCCCGTCACGAGCGAACCCGGAGCGACATCGAGATCACTAACGCTCACGTCGTGGATGATGCCGAGGGCATCACGCTCCATTCGCGAACGGCGTAGTGCGAGGAGAAGTTGTAGGCGAAAGAACTCATCAAACACGAGCCTCCGACGGGCGGGCGGTATGTCCGCGAGATCCGCGGGCGAGTGAATGCCCTGGACCGCCTGGGTCCGTGACACGAGTTGGCACCGCGACCGAATCTCGTCGTCGAGGGGATCGGACAGCTCCCCAGCGCGACGCAGAGACTCCTCAATAAACCCGCCAATCTCCCAGCTGGTAAAGCCCGCCTTGCCCGAGGCGGGATAGATCGGCACGATACGACCGACGCGACTGGGATCGCGCTCTTGACCGGAGGCTCCGATAATCACGTCAACGACGGGATTCGTCATCTGACGCGTTCCGCGATAGTCGGTGACCTTCCCGAAGAACATTGCCTGGGTTCCTGCGGGCAGTTGACGTTCACGCCACGCCTGATTGAAGAAGACGACCTTGAGGGCGCCCGTGCCATCGTTCACGGTGATCTCGACGAGTGCACGACCCTGTCGCGTTCGACGCGACGCTGTTCTCGTTACCTCCGCAAAGATTGCAATCTCATCGCCGACGGAGAGGTCCGAAAGGTCCACGTGGCGCGTCCGATCGACGTAGCGACGCGGATAGGTGGTGAGAAGGTCAAAGACGGAGGCGACCCCGAACGACGCCAAGGCCGCCGCGCGCTTCTCCGACACATGACGTAGTTCGGTGACGGGGATATCCGCGAGTCGCCGAAGGGGACGGCCGGCCGACGAGCTCACTCGATGCCGAAGAGATACGGGTACAGCGGCTGTCCACCAGGGTGCACTTCGACTTCCAGTGCGGGATAGCGCTCGTGCAAGAACTCCGTGATGCGGCGAGTGTTCGCCTGCGTGGCTCCCTCGCCCTCGATGATGGTGAGAATTTCGTGGGATTCGGTAATCAGTTTCTCGAAGAGTCGCGTCGCACACGTCGATTGACTTTCGGCGATCGACACCACTCCCTTACCCGTGAGTCCAATCCAGTCACCGACTTTGACGTCGCCCGCATCCGTCGTCGTGTCGCGCACGGCCTGAGTGATCTCTGCGGCAATCACACGACTCGCGGCCTCGGACATTTCGGCCTTGTTCTCGTCGGCCGGAGCACTCGGGTCATAGGCGATGAGGGCGGCAAATCCTTCGACGATGGAGTTCGTCGGCACCACGGTGACGGGAATGTCCACGAGGGCAGCCACCTGCTCGGCCACGGGACGAATGTTCTTGTTGTTCGGCAAGATGACGACTTGGTCCGATCCCGTGGCTTTCACGGCGTCCACCAACTCGGCCGTTGACGGGTTCATCGACTGACCACCCTTGACGAGGGTGCGGACTCCGAGTGACCGGAAGATTCGTCCCACACCGTCACCCACCACGACCGCAAC
Organism: uncultured bacterium; assembly: GCA_963977995.1. GTDB lineage: Bacteria > Actinomycetota > Acidimicrobiia > Acidimicrobiales > RAAP-2 > RAAP-2. The sequence goes on from CAXBRG010000022.1 coordinate 10,443, forward strand.
AATCGCGGTCGGTGGGGCCGGCTCGTCGGCGACGTCGGCATCAAGAAGATCGGCACGACCTTCGCGCACCCATCGCTCTTCGACGACTTCGTCTTGGAGGTCCGTCACGCGAATCTGCCGAGGGCGCCCGGCGTCGAGCGCCGCCTCGACGGCCGCTCCGATGTTGTCGGTGTGGATGTGACAGTTGTAGAGACCTTCGCCACCGACAATGACAATCGAGTCACCGATGCCGGCCCACACTTCACGGAAGGCGGGCATTTTGGCGTCGTCGGCGTCGAGGAGATACATGACCTCGTATCGAAGGTCAGCGATGTTGCCTTCACCTTCGTGACTGGGCTCTTGCGCGTGCACCTCAATGGTCTCAACCGCGGGTGCGACCGGCAGGGCGTCGCCTGCCACGTGGTGGCAGAGCGCGTCGAGGAGTAGCAACAACCCGGTGCCACCGGAGTCCACCACTCCCGCTTGCTTCAGGACCGGTAACTGTTCGGGGGTGTAGGCCAGTGCCGCCGCCGCCGCTCCACGTGAGGATCGAACGAGAGCGTCGAGCGATGCCGTCGAACTCGAAGCACCGACAGCGGCCGCGCGGGCGACCGACAGAATCGTTCCCTCAATGGGACGCACCACGGCTTGACGCGCCATGACATCAGCGTGCGTCAAGGCGTCGGCGAGAACGGCCGGGGTGATCTGGTCGTGATCACGGACCTTTTCCATGAGACCACGGAGCAGCTGCGACAAGATGACACCCGAGTTACCACGAGCACCCATTAAGGAGCCGTGGGCAATCGCCTTGCACACCGCCATCATGTCCGCGTCAGTCGGCAGCGCGTCGAGCTCTTGGGCTACCGACTCGATCGTCAACGTCATGTTGGTACCCGTGTCGCCGTCGGGCACTGGGTAGACGTTGAGACGGTTGATGACTTCCTTGTGGGAGCGCAGGAGGTCGGCGAACGTACCCACGACCTCGCGCAGTTCCGAAGCCCCGAGGGTCGTTGGATGTGCCATTGGCGGAAATGCTACAATTCAAAGCCGGCTTACCGGCGGGGATTCCCGCCCCGGTGCGAAATTACGAAGGAGAAGTCCCATCATGGCGTCAGTCTGCGAAATCTGCGGCAAGAAGCCCTCGTTCGGCATGAACGTCTCCCACTCGCACCGTCGCACCAAGCGTCGTTGGAACCCCAACATCCAGCGGGTTCGCGCGGTCGTCAAGGGAGCCAACACTCGTATCAACGTGTGCACGGGTTGCCTTCGTTCGGGCAAGGTGACGAAGCCGGCCCAGCGGAACTACACCGCCTCGTAGAAAATCCGTAGTTACAGCTCGTGCTGCCAGCCGGACCGCGGCATCGGCTCATCTCGTAACGTTCGCACCGCGGGATCCTTGACGACGAGACCTATCGCGATCGGTTCGCGCAGATTCCGTCGTTGAAACATTTCAAGCAGTCGTTCCGGTTCGGCCGTCGTCATCACGAGTTCGTAATCTTCGCCACCGCCGACCGCTTCATACTCCGTACAGCCCTCTGCAATCGGGAGTTGGGTGAGAACAAACCCGACCTGCGAAGCGTCCGCCAATCGGTGAAAATCAATTCCGAGTCCGTCCGATAAGTCCATCATGGCGTTCACGCCGGCGTGGCGAGCGGCGAGACCTTCGTCTAAGCGGGGCCAGGGGCGTCGATGCGCCACGACGAGAGGGTCGTCGAGCGGAGCGCCGTCACGACGACGACGGAGACCCGCGGCGGATCGTCCGAGCGGACCAGTGACAAAGATTGTGTCGCCGGGTCGCGCGCCACTGCGTAGAACGGACCCTTTACCCGGGGTCTCCCCCATGACGGTCACCGCCACCGAGACCTGTGGCGCCCTCGTCAGGTCCCCGCCAACAATCGGACAGTTCGTCATGGCGGCGGCGTCGGCGATCCCTCGGTGCAACTCTTCGAGGTCCGTTCCGGGTGGGGCCGAGACCGCCACGACCGCGGCGCGCGGTCGACCGCCCATGGCGGCGAGGTCGGAGACGGCGGAC
>CAXBRG010000023.1:0-12142 GCA_963977995.1 uncultured bacterium
TTGAGAATCTCACCGCAGCGACGACACGATGTGGGTGACACGGACGTCAGTGCGACGTGAGATCGCGGTATCCCGCGGCGTCGAGGAGTGCGGCCACTCCCCCGTCACCCGATACTTCGATTTCACAGATCCAGCCCGAACCATACGGGTCGCTATTGATGGCCTCCGGAGAGTCACCGAGTGCGTCATTCACCGCCACAATGGTGCCCGATACCGGTGCGTAAATTTCTGAGACGGACTTCGTGGACTCGACCTCCCCAATGGGATCAGCCGCATTCACCGTCGTGCCCACTTTCGGCAGATCGACATAGACCACGTCGCCTAAAGCATCCTGCGCGTAGTCGGTAATGCCCACTCGCACGCGAGTGTTTGACACGGCAGCCCATTCGTGGTCCGACGAATATTTGAGTTCCTCGGGTATCCGCATAGCCATTTAATCTACTTGAGTCGGCGCCCGGCCCGTCCGGCCGAGAGGGCCCTGAGAGCGGGACGTACATAGCCCAACAGGACAATCCAGGCCAGAGATAGTCCAAAAATGCCAATCGCCCACGATGCCGCCCGCAGCACACCCATGGCCGATCCGGGACTCGGTGAACTCGTTAGCAAAAAGAGCGGATAGGCCGTCATGAGGGCGAAGGTCGAGACCTTGCCCCACCACAACACGTCAATACGACTCGCTCCGAGTGCCGCCAGAATCAACGTGAGCGCCGAAACAACGATCTCACGGGCGAGTGTGGCCGTCGCGAACCACCAGGGCACCCCACCCACCGCGGCAACAGAAATGACCGAGGTGGCTACCAGGAGCCGGTCGGCCACCGGATCCAGGATTTTGCCGATGGTGCTGGTTTGGTTCAGACGACGAGCGAGGTAGCCGTCGACCCAGTCTGTGGCGCCGAGAACGGCCAACAGCCACGCGGCCAGAGCACGATGTTCCGTTGTCGCCAGAATCCATCCGTACAGCGGCAGCGCCGCGAGTCGCACGAGGGTGACGAAGTTGGGCCACGTCGCCCAACCGGCGTCAGTGTCTACTCGACCGTCCACGAGCCGTTCGATCGCAGTAACGCCGAAAGGTCACCAGGTCCACGAGACTGCTGCACGCGAGCGATTTGAGCTGAGACCGATGCACCGTACTCGTCGCGCACCACGTCGCGGAAAACACCGACTGGGGTCGGCTCGTGATCGGAATGCGTTAAGCGCGAGAGCGCGTAGGCCGAGGTCGCATCCACCACGTGCGCATCATGCACGATGACGTCCGCCTCATTGGACGGTGAGATGCGATCGGTGAAGACCGATCCATCCGGGCGACGAAACACACCAAACTCCTGCTCGGCGCCGAAGGTCACTCGCTCGCCGTGTCGCAGTTGAATCAACATGGCGTCACGGTTCGCCTTGCCGGTAATGTCCTCAAACGCCCCGTCGTTAAACACGTTGCAGTTCTGGTACACCTCAACGAGCGACGCACCGGGGTACTCCGATGCCCGCCGAAACATATCTTGCATATGAGCTCGGTCCATGTCGTGCGTGCGTGCTACGAAGCCGGCCTGAGCGCCTAGCGCGAGGGCAATGGGGTCAAAGGGTGTATCAACCGACCCGACGGGAGTCGACTTGGTGACCTTGCCCTGTTCCGACGTCGGAGAGTACTGACCCTTCGTCAGACCGTAAATCCGATTATTAAAGAGGAGAATCGTGAGATTGACGTTTCGTCGCAGAGCGTGGATGAGGTGATTACCTCCAATGGAGAGTGCGTCGCCGTCGCCACTGATCACAAAGACGTGAAGGTCGGGGCGTGACATTGCCAAACCGGTAGCAATCGCGGGAGCCCGACCGTGAATGGTGTGCACGCCGTAGGTGTTCATGTAATACGGGAACCGAGCCGCGCAGCCAATCCCCGAGACGAAGACGGCATTCTCGCGGGGAATGCCGAGGTCTGGCATCAACATCTGCATCGCCGCCAGAATCGAGTAGTCGCCGCACCCGGGGCACCAGCGCACCTCTTGGTCGCTGGTCCAGTCCTTCCGTGTCGTAAGGGGAACTTCTACCGACGTCATTTGGCACCTCCGAGGTAACTCTCGACCGCCGCTTCGATGTCGCTGGCGCGAAACGGCACACCTTGAACCTTCGACAACGACCGCACGTCAAGTAAGAACTCTGCGCGTAATACCTTGGACAGCTGCCCCATGTTGAGTTCAGGGACGATCACTGTCTCGTAGCGGGCTAGTACGTCACCCACATTCGCAGGTAGCGGGTTCAGATAGCGCAGTTGGGCGTGGGCAACCTTCTTGCCCCGCGCACGCACGCGTGCCACACCGGCGGCAATCGAACCGTACGTTCCGCCCCAGCCCAGCACCAAGACCGAGGCATCCCCGGAGGGGTCGTCGACTTCGAGATCGGGAATTGACGCGGCGATACCCGCGACCTTGGCGCCACGAAGTTGCGTCATGCGCTCGTGATTCGCTCCGTCGTACGCGACGTTGCCCTTGCCGTCACTCTTTTCCAGCCCACCGATACGGTGTTCCAATCCCGCCAATCCGGGTGGCGCCCACGGACGCGCCAGCGTCTCGGGGTCTCGCTGGAAGGGCCAGAACTCTTGCGAGCCGTCGGCATTGGTGTGATTCGGAGCGTTCGCGAACTGAGGCGAAAAGCTCGGCAGCGACGTCACATCAGGCACCAGCCACGGTTCTGTGCCGTTCGCCAGATAGGCGTCGGACAACAAGATGACCGGTGTGCGGTACGTGACGGCGATCCGGGCGGCCTCGAGAGCCATATAGAAACAGTCCCCCGGCGTCGTGGCGGCGAGCACCACGAGTGGCGACTCACCGTGGCGCCCGTAGAGCGCGGCGAGCAAGTCGGTCTGTTCAACCTTCGTGGGGATGCCCGTTGAGGGTCCTGCACGTTGGACGTCCACAATCACAAGGGGCAACTCGAGCGACACGGCGAGACCCATTGCCTCGCTCTTCAGGTCGAGACCGGGTCCCGAAGTGGTCGTGACACCGAGCGAACCTCCATACGCCGCGCCGAGTGCCGAGGCAATACCGGCAATCTCGTCCTCGGCCTGAAATGTCCGCACGCCAAACTCTTTGTGCTTGGAGAGCTCGTGCAAGATATCTGACGCGGGCGTGATGGGATACGAGCCCAGAAAGAGTGGTAACTCGCTCTGCTGCGACGCGGCAATCAATCCCCACGCCAGAGCGGTGTTGCCCGTGATATTCGTGTACTCACCCGGCGCAAAATGGCTTTTCGCCACTTCGTAACGCGCGTCAAATAGCTCTGCCGTCTCTCCAAAGTCGTATCCCGCACGAAACGCCCGCAGGTTGGCTTCCTTGACGAGTTCGTTCTTCGAGAACTTGGCGTCAATCCAACTCACGGTCGTTTCGATCGGACGTGTATAGAGCCACGAAACGAGGCCGAGGGCGAAGAAGTTTTTTGAACGCTCCGCGTCGCGGGGCTTCACCCCCGCCTCCTTACCCACTTCGGTCGTGATGGTGGTCATGGGAACCTCGTACACGCGGAACTGGCCCAGAGAACCGTCCTCGAGAGGGTTGACGGAGTACCCGGCTTTGGCGATCGAACGATCATCAAACGAGTCGATGTTCAAAATGATGGTGGCGCCACGCTCCAAGAGCTCAATGTTCGCTCGGAGACCGGCGGGATTCATGGCTACGAGAACGTCGGGAGCGTCACCGGCCGTGGTGATGTCGTGATCGGAAATCTGAACCTGGAACGACGACACGCCGCCGGGCGTACCGGCAGGAGCCCGAATTTCAGCGGGAAAGTCGGGAAACGTGGCGAGGTCGTTTCCGAAGAGCGCCGAGACCGAGGTGAAACGCTCACCGGTCAACTGCATACCGTCGCCCGAGTCGCCCGCAAAACGCAGCACGACGGAATCAATTTTCGTTGTCGATGGTGCCGTCATAATCCCTTACCTCTCTCGTTCAGCCTAACGAGCCGCTCGTAGTGCGACGCCGATTCGCTACGCGATGGTGATGCTGGGATCGAGAAAGACGTCTTGAATCGCGTGGACGAGCGCGACTCCTTCGTCGAGCGGCTTTTGAAACGCCTTTCGTCCAACGATGAGGCCCTGGCCACCCGCTCGCTTGTTGATGACTGCGGTTCGCACTGCTTGCGCCAAGTCACCCGATCCCTTGGACTCGCCGCCCGAGTTGATCAGTCCAATCTTCCCCGAATAACAGTTCGCTACCTGCCAGCGACACAGGTCGATGGGGTTGTCCGTTGTGAGATCGCTGTACACCAACGGATCGGTCTTCCCCACTTTGACAGCGTTGTAGCCGCCGTTATTCTCCGCCTGCTTTTGTTTGATGATGTCGGCTTCGATCGTCACGCCGAGATGGTTGGCCTGACCCGTCAGGTCCGCCGAGATGTGATAGTCCGCGTCGTCGGTCTTGAAGGCGGGGTTTCGCAGATACGTCCACAGAACGGTAAACATTCCCAAACGGTGCGCCTCGGCGAAGGCTTCGCCAATCTCTTGCAGTTGGCGGTCCGACTCCGGCGAACCAAAGTAAATCGTGGCCCCGATTCCCACCGCTCCTAGATCTGCCGCCTGTCGCACGGAGGAGAACAGAATCTGATCGTACGTTGAGGGGTAGTGCAGAAAATCATTGTGATTGATTTTCACGATGAACGGCATCTTGTGCACGTACTTACGCGACACGGCACCGAGCACGCCCAAGGTCGTCGCCACGGCGCTGCAGTCAGCGGCGATGGCGAGTTCGACGATGTTCGCGGGATCGAAGTAGCGAGGATTCTTCGAGAAACTGGCCGCGGCCGAGTGTTCGATTCCTTGGTCGACGGGAAGGATCGACAGGTAGCCCGTGCCGCCGAGTCGTCCAGTGTTATAGAGCGTTCCAAGATTTCTGAGGACCGCCGGCGACCGGTCGGAGTACGCAAAGACGTCGTCGAGAAACGAGGGTCCGGGTGTCGTCAGGAGTTCCTTCGGAAAAGCCGTTGCAACGTGGTTCAACAGGGAGTCTGCTTCGTCCCCCAAGAGGCTTGAAATATTCATATTCGTAGGCTACCAACGAGATCACCGTCTCTGGAGTACCAGACGCCACGCCGCTGCCAGCATCTGCGAGACTTCCCCCATGACGTTTGACTACCAGCGGTCCCTCCAACGCAGAATGCGGGCAATGCACTCGCTCTATGAGGACGCGTGCGCCTCGATGGACCTCACGCATGTGAACTACGTAGAACGTGACGGCGTTCTACCGATCGCATTCTCGCTCGTTCATCAACTGCTGATTGAAGACAGTGTGGTCGTCTTCACCGGCGGGCCTGCGCAACTCTTCACTGAAGAGTGGTCACAACGTCTGGGTCTCGCCATCCCCGATCACGGGAAGCACATGACGGTCGATGAGATGATGCACCAACGAATTGGCGATTACGACGCGTTCCGGGATCTCCAAGCGAGAGTCTTCGAACAGACCGAGACCTGGATTAGAGACATGGACCCCACGACCTTTGGCGACATCGTCGTGCCGACGCCCTACGGACCGGGCGTGGCCTCCACGTTTTCCGCGCGCGTTGGTGGAGAAGCCGGAATTACCCGATCTGATGCCCTCGAGTGCTGGGTGTACCAGCACGGCCTTCGTCACATGGGAGAGATTGAGCACGCGCGCGCTCTCGTTGGCCTCGGGGGAATGACGTCTTAGCGGACGTTCTTCTTCTTCGAGACTGGCGCCGTCTTCTTTTTACGGTTTTTCCGGACGGTCGTGCCACCCAGTTCCTCAAGTCGCTGATAGGCGTCGTAGGCCTCGGGGTCCACACCCACGACGCGGGCAAACAGTTCGCGCGCCATCGCCGCGTCACCGGCCTTGTCGTACACGTCGCCGAGCGTGTACCACAAACGTAGGTGACGGCCGCTGGGATTACGGAGCACCTTGAGGGCTCCACCCGCCGTGAGAACCTCAATAGCCGCCGAGAACTGCGATTGATCCGCGAGAGTCGACGCGAGCACAATCCGTCCCTCCGCTGCCACATCGGGCGTTGGTTCCGACTCCATCAACTGATCGAAGCTTCGACGCACCAAGGAGTAGCGGCGTGCGGCTCGTTCACAGTCCATCACGAGTGGAAGATGTTGTCCATCGCCGGTGATATCGAACGCGGCGCGCAGAAACTTGCGAGCCATCGCGAATCGCTCAGCACGGTACGCCGCCAGACCCGCTAACTCTTGAGCCGCAGCGACCGTCGGCACACTGAGTGCCACATTCTTGGCGAGTCGGAGCGCCTCTTCGTAGCGGTGGCGATCGTACGCCTGCGCCGCGTCAGTCATGAACGACACCAATCGCTCACGTTGGTACGCACTGCCAGTGAAGGAACGGCGAATTTCCGCGGCAATGTCGGCGGGAAGGACGTACACCTTTTTCGGCGTCGCCGTACTCGTCGACGTCGGCTTCACCGGTGCGTCGTCGCGAACCCACGTTGCACTCAGTCGGCCCTGGGTACTCTCCTTGGCTTTACCCGAAGAGCTAACTCCCGTGGAGGCGATACGAGCCGACGTCCGTCGTTCACCGGGACGAACCGATCGACCATCATCGCGTTGGTCGCGTCCGCGGTAGCCATCACCACGAACCCCGTCGCGGAGAGCCCCTGCGGGACCCCCGCGCGATCCACGACCCGGGCCGCGATCGTCCCGGTCGCGATAGCTGCGCTCATCCGACCGCCCACCGCGGGGGCCGGACCGACTGACGTCCCGACCACCGGAACGAGGGTCTCGTCGTGAAACATCGCGTGAACCGCGTCGATCGCCCCCTTCCGAACGAAAATCGCGCGATGGGCGCCGGTCATCTGATCGTGCGCCCGGCCGACTGTCACCACGGAATCCTCTCGTTCCGCTCCGGCCATCCCCCGAGCCACCGCGACCATCTCTCGCCGCGGGGCGACGGTCGCCGTCGCCCCGACGACCCGGCCCTCCACTGGTGCGACGCGGTCCACTACGGGAGTTTTCACGCTGTTGGCCATTCGGGCGGTCATCACGCTCCCACTCGTCGTCACGACGCCAGGGCCGCTGCCGATCGTCCGAGGTCCGCTCTCGCGGGCCACGCGAGTCCCGCGAACGAGAAGGACGTTCTTCCGAACGCTCGCCCCGAGGTGTGCGGCGTGTATCACCACTCGGTCGACGAGAATTTGAACGGGGCCCCGATGACGGGCGACTCGAGGTCGGTCGCGCTGAACGACCTTCTCGCGGTGCACTACTGCGGGGTCGTCGTTCGTCGGAGGGCATTAGGACATTCTACGCAACACCAATGACGCTCTGCGGGCGATAACACAAGTGCTAAACATTCACCATGCGTAGAGCAATCCCCCACCTCATACTGGCAACACTGACGGTCGGCGCCGGACTCGCCACACTCGTGTCCGTGGGCCATCAACCGTGGTCGACAACCACGGTGGCCATCGCGGAGGGACTCTGTCGGGCCGACTCTCCCCGCGGATCACAGGAAGTGACGTTGACGCCGAGCCTTGCGGGTGAAGCCACGAAGCTGGGTCTGGCATGGGTGTCGACCAACTCGTCAGTCACTGGACACGGCGTGCCCGGTGACCTCACCTTCGCCATTGTTTCGCCACGTGGTGGATCATGCACGACACAGATGGCTCCCTCACAGTTTCGCAACAGTGACGGCACGCCGGGCCGGATTTTGGCCGCGCGGATTTCAGGCACCACGTCCGACGAACCATCGCTCCAGGTGCTCGTGGGCAACGACACCACCGGATCGCTACTCATCTGCAATCTCGTGGCCACAGCCCGTGAGTACCTCCAAAAGGAAAAGATGCGACCGAACTACTTGAACTACTTCTGCCCGGCATTGACGAACCACGCGCGAGGCAAAGATGGCGTCGTCTACTACGAGTCCTATGACGTCAACACGCGAACGAACGTGGTGGTGGCCGGTGGCTATATCGCCCATTCACCCGTAACCGCTATGCAAGTTGCGTGCAGCTGGAACGAACCCGATGCCAGCCCCTACGGGTGTCGTGACCTCGTTGACAGCATCTTCAAGATCAATTCCCACTCGTAACGTTCGGTCGATATAGCAAAAACCCCCGCCCTTTCGGGCGGGGGTTTTTAAGAAAATCCGGCGGCGACCTACTCTCCCAGGAGGGGACCTCCAAGTACCATCGGCGCTGGTGGGCTTAACTGCCGTGTTCGGAATGGGAACGGGTGTGACCCCACCGCCAAAACCACCGGAAACCTGTGCTTCATCACTCTCGTGATGTGGATCATGCGATCCTTAAGCGTTTTAGAGCGAGCACGAACATCATTAATTCCAAGCCCTCGGCCGATTAGTACCGGTCAGCTGAATGCGTTACCGCACTTACACTTCCGGCCTATCAACGTGGTCGTCTAGCCACGGGCCTTACCTGGTTATCCAGTGAGAGATTTTATCTTGAAACGGGCTTCGCACTTAGATGCTTTCAGCGCTTATCCCACCCGTAGGTCGCAAATCAGCCATGCCCTTGGCAGAACAACTGACACACGAGAGCTACGTCCTTCCCGGTCCTCTCGTACTAGGGAAAGCCTTTCTCAAATCTCTTACGGCTGCATCGGATAGGGACCGAACTGTCTCACGACGTTCTGAACCCAGCTCGCGTACCGCTTTAATGGGCGAACAGCCCAACCCTTGGGACCGGCTTCAGCCCCAGGATGCGACGAGCCGACATCGAGGTGCCAAACCTTCCCGTCGATATGGACTCTTGGGGAAGATAAGCCTGTTATCCCCGGCGTACCTTTTATCCGTTGAGCGACGGCGCTTCCACAAGCAACCGCTGGATCACTATGCCCTGCTTTCGCACCTGCTCGACTTGTAAGTCTCGCAGTCAAGCTCCCTTGTGTCATTGCACTCAACAGCTGATTGCCAACCAGCCTGAGGGAACCTTTGGGCGCCTCCGTTACATTTTAGGAGGCGACCGCCCCAGTCAAACTACCCGCCTGACGCTGTTCCTCACCCGGATCACGGGTGAAGGTTAGGGCTCCGGCACAGAAAGGGTGGTATTTCAACGTTGGCTCCACACCGACTAGCGCCGATGCTTCAAAGCCTCCCACCTATCCTACACAAACTGAACCAAAACCCAACATCAAGTTGTAGTAAAGGTGCACGGGGTCTTTCCGTCCTGATGCAGCTAACGAGCATCTTTACTCGTACTTCAATTTCGCCGGGTCTGTAGTTGAGACAGTTTGGAAGTCGTTACGCCATTCGTGCAGGTCGGAACTTACCCGACAAGGAATTTCGCTACCTTAGGACCGTTATAGTTACGGCCGCCGTTTACTGGGGCTTAGGTTCTGAGCTTCGCCTTACGGCTAACCCGTCCCCGTAACCTTCCAGCACCGGGCAGGCGTCAGAGCGTATACGTCGTCTTGCGACTTTGCACGCTCCTGTGTTTTTGGTAAACAGTCGCTTCCAACAATTCTCTGCGACCTTCTCACGCTTCGGACGCGAAGTCCTACACGCTAATAAGGCCATCCTTCTCCCGAAGTTACGGATGCATTTTGCCGAGTTCCTTAACTACAGTTCTCCCGATCGCCTTGGTATTCTCTACCCGCCCACCTGTGTCGGTTTGGGGTACGGGCACCGTGCCAACTCGCTAGAAGATTTTCTTGGCAGCATAGGATCATTGACTTCGCCTAAACGGCTCGGCATCGCGTCTCAGGCATATGGGATCCGGATTTGCCTAGATCCCGCCCTACACGCTTACCCCAGGACAACCAACGCCTGGGCTCAACTACCTTCCTGCGTCCCTCCTTCGCTTTCCGCCATAGAGCTGGTCAGTTCGACCCGAAGGTCAGCCCCTTAGTTCCTCCATCTTGGAATGGACGCGGACACGGTGGTACAGGAATATCAACCTGTTGTGCATCGACTACGCCTTTCGGCCTCGCCTTAGCTCCCGACTTACCCTGGGTGGATTAGCCTTCCCCAGGAACCCTTGGGCTTACGGCGGAGGGGTTTCTCACCCCTCTCTCGCTACTCATACCAGCATTCTCACTCGACCACGCTCCACGACGGTTTCCACCGCCGCTTCTCTGCGAGATCGACGCTCCCCTACCACTACTCCTTACGGAGCAATTCATATCTTCGGCTCTGGACTTGAGCCCCGTTACATTATCCGCGCGAGGCCACTCGACCAGTGAGCTATTACGCACTCTTTAAAGGATGGCTGCTTCTAAGCCAACCTTCTGGCTGTCTGAGCGTCCTCACATCGTTTTCCACTTAGTCCAGAATTTGGGGCCTTAGATGATGATCTGGGCTGTTTCCCTCTCGACCAACGAAGCTCATCCCTCGTGGTCTCACTGCTGATCTCTGGAGCATCGGCATTCGGAGTTTGGTTGGGGTCAGTAAGCTTGTAGGCCCCCTAGCCCATCCAGTGCTCTACCTCCGACGCTGAACGATCAACGCTGCACCTAAATGCATTTCGGGGAGAACCAGCTATCACCGAGTTTGATTGGCCTTTCACCCCTAACCACAGGTCATCCCCGTCATTTTCAACTGACGTGGGTTCGGCCCTCCACGGGGTTTTACCCCCGCTTCAGCCTGCCCATGGCTAGATCACTCGGCTTCGGGTCTGCAGCACGCGACTGAACGCCCTATTCAGACTCGCTTTCGCTTCGGCTACCCATCCCTGGTTAACCTTGCCACGTACCACAACTCGCTGGCTCATTCTTCAAAAGGCACGCTATCGAGGCCATGTAAACATGACGACTCTCTAACTGATTGTAAATCAACGGTTTCAGGTTCTATTTCACTCCCCTCCCGGGGTACTTTTCACCTTTCCCTCACGGTACTAGTTCACTATCGGTCGCCTATATGTACTTAGCCTTATCAGATGGTCCTGACAGATTCACGCCGGCTTTCCCGGATCCGGCGTTACTCGGGAGTTAAAGCAGAGTTCTCAGCGTTTCGCGTACGGGACTGTTACCCCCTTTGGTCTACCTTTCCAGGTAGTTCTGCTACGCATCGAATTTGTAACTCTGTGAAGGTTGCTGGTTCCTTCTCTCTAATCCCACAACCCCGTGTTGGCAACGCCCAGTGCTTTAACACCAACTCGGTTTAGGCTCATCCCGTTTCGCTCGCCGCTACTCAGGGAGTCACTTTTGTTTTCTTTTCCTCGGGTTACTGAGATGTTTCAATTCACCCGGTTCCCTCTACCCGCCCTATACATTCAGGCGGGAGTTACACCACATGACTGGTGCAAGGTTTTCCCATTCAGACATTCACGGATCAAAGCTTGATAGACAGCTCCCCGTGACTTATCGCAGTCATCCACGTCTTTCATCGGCAATAGGCGCCAAGGCATCCGCCGTTGACTCTTTGTAGCTTGGAAATAATTGTTTAATTCATTAGAAGAATAAAAAGATGCTCGTGCTCGCTCTAAAATTCTCAAGGATCGCAATCAGCAGTCGACTCGCCAGTAACTAAAAACCAGTTACATCGGCCCACTGCGGGGCGAGAGGCTCAGGGAGCATCGCCGTGCTAGAAGAACGTTGCCGCTCCTCCAAAACGAAAGAACGAAAGCCTGGACGATTCGTGGCGTTACTGCCGATCCGACACCGAGGTGTCTTCACCGTTTCGCGACGAAGCGTCCAAATAACCAGCATCCAACTGGGTAGCTGACGGACCCTTGTGGTCCGTTTGAGCTCCTTAGAAAGGAGGTGATCCAGCCGCACCTTCCGGTACGGCTACCTTGTTACGACTTAACCCCAATCACCGACCCCACCTTCGACGGCTCCTTCCTTACGGTTAGGCCACCGGCTTCGGGTGTTGCCGACTTTCGTGGTTTGACGGGCGGTGTGTACAAGGCCCGGGAACGTATTCACCCCGGCAATGCTGATCCGGGATTACTAGCGACTCCAACTTCATGAAGGCGAGTTGCAGCCTTCAATCTGAACTGAGACCGGCTTTAGGGATTGGCTCCACCTCGCGGTTTAGCAGCCCTCTGTACCGGCCATTGTAGCATGCGTGCAGCCCTAGGCGTAAGGGGCATGATGACTTGACGTCGTCCCCACCTTCCTCCGAGTTGACCCCGGCAGTCTCCTGCGAGTCCCCAACATAACTTGCTGGCAACACAGGACAAGGGTTGCGCTCGTTGCGGGACTTAACCCAACATCTCACGACACGAGCTGACGACAGCCATG
>CAXBRG010000024.1:0-12023 GCA_963977995.1 uncultured bacterium
CCGCGCCTCATCTATTTTCTGAGAATATCTCCCCATGAAAATCCATATCGCTAGCGACCATGCTGGATTCGCATATAAAACCCTGATTATCAGCCACCTACACCTCAATGGCCACGAAGTCGTCGAGCTGAATGTTCGACGAGAACAAGCCCGCCCACGCGTCGGCGACGATAATGACGCGCTCGAGTTCTTCCAACTTGGCAATGCTCGGCGCGATCGCGGCTAGTTCGTCCTTGCCGTAGCGGGTGCGAAAGACACCCGAGCCACCAGCGTTCACAACGAGCGATGTCCCTTCGACCGGGACCGGATCGGATCCGACGAGGTAGTTGGTGACCGTGCCGGTGTCGAGTGAGCGCACCTGGACCGGTACGAGCCAGTCTTTCCCGATGTTGCTCTCGCCCCGGGCAGAGCCGTACGCGAACGGCGCTTGCGTCAAGACGCCATTTTCCAACGTGATTTGAGGGTGGCCACCTTGGAGGATCCACGTATTCATGATCTGTCGCACCGGTTGACCGGACGCCTCTTCGAGGGCGTCCCACAGGTCGGTGGTGACGGTGTTGGCGTAGGCGTGCTTCTTGAGGTAGAGACGAATTCCGTCGCGGAACGTGTCTTCGCCGAGGAACTGTTGGAGCATGCGGAGAACCGACCCACCCTTTTCATAGGTGAGGAGGTCGAACATGCCTTGGCTCTCACTCGGAGAGACCACCTCATACTCAATTGGTCGGGTCGAGTGCAGTCCGTCAATTTGGAGGGCCATGTCACGGAACGTGCCAAAGCCGACCCAGTAGCGCCATTCGGGTCGGAAGGCGTCGGTGCAGGCGTTCGCCATAAAGGTGGCAAACGCTTCGTTGAGCCAAATGCCCTCCCACCACTCCATCGTGACGAGGTCGCCAAACCACATGTGAGCAATTTCGTGGCAGATGACTTCGGTGACTCGCTCCACTTCGATCTGTGAGGCCGATGCGGGGTCAACGAGGAGCGCGGTCTCGCGGTAGGTCACAAGACCCAGGTTCTCCATGGCGCCAAAGGCGAAGTCCGGGATCGCAATCATGTCGAGTTTGTCGCCGGGGTACGGAATTGCGAAGTACGACGAGAACCACCGCAAGGCGAACGATCCGACTTCCAACGCGAAGGGAGCCAAGTGGCCCTTGCCCTTCGGGTAGATGATGCGAAGTGGCACTCCGTCGACGTCCCAGGTGGCCGACTCCTCAAACGGGCCGACGACGAAGGCGACGAGATACGTCGACATCTTCATCGTGGGTCCGAATACCAACGTCTTTGATCCGTCACCGTTGGCGGCGTTCGAAATCTCGGGCGAGTTGGAGTAGGCCGAGAGGTGTTGCGGCACTGTCAAGGTGACGTTGTACTCAGCCTTGAAGACCGGCTCATCCCAACAAGGGAAGGCACGACGAGCATCGGTAGATTCAAATTGAGTCGTGGCGATTGTCTGTGTGACACCATCCTGATCGACATATGTCGATCGGTAGAAGCCGTGCAACTTGTCGTTGAGGATTCCCTTGAACGAGAGAGAGAGTTGTGCGGGCCCGACGGGCAGATCGGTGGTGAGAGTCACCGTGGCGGTTTCAAACTCTTCGTTGAGTACTGCGGTCAGCGTCTCCACGGACCCATTGCCACCGGTAACGGTGACCTCACCGAGTTCCAGCTCGATGGCGTTAAAGGAGATTGTCGACGTCGATTCGCGAACATCGAGTTCGACCGTGACTTCACCATCGAAGGTGGCCGTCTCGAGGTTCGGTGTCAAGTGAATGAAGTAACGGGTGGGCCAGACGGCCTGAGCAAGTCGATACGGATTAGCGGTCATAAGCCTTAATCCTACGGCGGGCGTGTCGCACCCTCTAAGGTGCCTCGTCGTGACCTCCGCCACTCCCGTCAGTCTCGGATCGAAGCCCGAACCCGAACGGCTCGGCGTGGTGGGAGTCGGGAACGCGCTTCTCGACATCATCATGCACGATGACCACGATGTTCACGCCCGGCTGGGCCTTCCGAAGGGCGGGATGACTCTCATTGATCTCGTTCGCTCACGGGAGATTTACGAAGCGATGTCGGGAACCATCGAAATGTCGGGTGGCTCGGCGGCGAACACAATTGCCGGCATCGCGAGTCTCGGCGGTTCGTGTGGGTTCATCGGCAAAGTGGGCTCCGACAACTTCGGGGAGGTCTTCGCGCACGACTTGGCCGCGCTGGGTGCCACCGTGGACGTCACGGTGGCGAGCGAAGCCGAGACGGGCACCGGGCGTTGTCACGTCTTTGTCTCTCCCGATGCGGAGCGGACCATGGCGACCTATCTCGGAGCTGCGAATCAAATGGCTCCCGA
The DNA here is from genome assembly GCA_963977995.1 of uncultured bacterium. Taxonomy (GTDB): domain Bacteria; phylum Actinomycetota; class Acidimicrobiia; order Acidimicrobiales; family RAAP-2; genus RAAP-2. The sequence continues at coordinate 2,336 of CAXBRG010000024.1, forward strand.
CGACTTGAGTGTCGATCTGCTGCAGAACTGTGACATCACGTACCTCGAGGGCTATCTCTTTGATCTCCCGCCCGCCAAAGACGCCATTCGACGTTCCGTCGCAATGGCGCATGCGCACGACGGACTCGTGGCTCTCTCGCTCTCCGACCTTTTTTGTGTTCAGCGGCATCGCCGTGACTTTCTCGACCTCATCGTCAATGATGTCGATATTCTTCTGGCGAATGAGGCTGAGTTCCTCGCGATGTTTGAGGCCCCCTCGGTCGAGGCGGCCTTTGGCGCAGTTGAAGAGTTGGGCGTCGTAGCGGTTGTCACACTGGGTGCTCGTGGTGCCGCCGTCTCGAGTTCATCGGGACCGTTGACCGTGCCCGCCCGCCCGCTCGGGGACGTGGTGGACACGAATGGCGCCGGTGATCTCTTTGCCGCCGGTTTTCTCTTCGGACTCGCTCACGGTTTCGAACCTGGTGACGCCGCCACGCTGGGAACCTTGTGCGCCGGCGAAGTCATTACACACCTGGGCGCCCGACCGGAGACCGATCTCTTCGAACTCGCTGTAGCGCAGGGTCTTCTTTAGATTCCGAGTTCGTCGAGCTCGGCGTCAATCTCTTTGGTTCGTTGGGTCTCAAAGGCCAACCATCGCACCACGAGCGGAATGAGCAGCAGCAACATCAGCGCGTCGCCGCCTATCCACATAATGGCACCACCGAGATGAATGTCATTCAGAATCTCCACAGGCGAACGCATCGATTGGACATAAGCGGGAAATGGATTGTGGCTGGACATCGCGAGAGCGAGACCGGTGACCGTGTCAATCGGTACGGCAGCCATGACGTACACCAGGCGCAGTCCGGGGTGAAGCTCAGTATCACTTTCAACGCCAATCGCGTGACGAAAAAAGAGATATCCCGATACCAGGAAAGCCACTTGCTCGAAGTGATGAAACCACATTGAGCGCAGCATGAGATCAAAGAGTCCGCTCAGGTGAGAGGCGGGAATAAAGACGGCGTAGAGGCCAAAGCCGACGAGGGGATGAAGAACAATTCGGAAGGGGAGTTGAGTCAATACTTTCTGCGAGGACGGCACGGCCTGTCGCAGTAGCTCGACAGGGGCGGCAAATGCGAAGAGGGGTGCCGCAACCATAATCAGCAAGAGGTGCTGAATCATGTGGGCGGCGTGAAGATACATGTCGTAGACCCCGATCACTGATTCAGTGGCGAGGAACGTGACGGCCAGACCGGCAACGAATGCGCCCGTCCGGTGAACAGGCCATGACGACACACTTCGAACCGCCCATCCATAGACCACAAGTGCCGCCAACATCATGAGCAGGGGAGTGGGGTGGAGGCTCCACTGGTTGAGGTTGGACCATGAAAACGGTTCCATCATCGGCATGTGGTGCATCACTACGCCATCGTACGAGCCAACCACGCCCGCAAATTCATCACGGCATCGGTAGGCTCTACTCGTGTCGTCCAAGTGGTTTAACCCTCGCGCACTCTTACTCCACGTGACGCTGGTGGGTTGGCTCGGTGGGTGCACCGCAGCGGCCTACTGGCAGGTGACACGGGCGGCGGAAGGAAACGCCCTGTCGTATCTCTACGCCATTGAATGGCCCGTATTCGGCATTGCGGGGATTGTGGGTTGGTACGCCCTCATCAACATCGAGAAAGTGACCGAAGCGCAAGAGCAGGCGCGTCGTGAGTACGAAGACAAGATGCGCGCGGAAGCGATTCAGGCTCGCCGGGAGGCCGAGGAGTCGCCCGAGCTCGCGGCCTACAACGACCATTTGGCCACGTTGGCCCAAAAGCCGAGAAAGAAAATGTGGGGTCACTGATGAAGAGAGCACTTTCCTTCTACCGCGTCATGTCGTACGTGACGGGCACGACCCTGTTGCTCTTGACCGCAACGTTTATCCTCCACCGCGTTGACGCCGCGCTCTGGGATCGAGTGCACTGGTTTGTTGCGTTGATCGGGATCGGCCACGGCGTGGTGCTGTATCCCATCTATATGGTGTCGTGTTTCAATTTGATCTTGAAAGCCCGTATCAAGTTCGTCTACTTCTTCTTGATGCTGATATCCGGCTTTGTCCCGTTCCTCGCCTTTGTGATGGAGCGGTACACCGAAAAGAATCTTGTGCCGAGGAGGCCGCTGTGAAAAGTAACCCGTGGATTGAACGCCGGGTCGTCGCGTGGGCCCACCAGGGTGGTGCCTTTGAGGGTCCTTCGTCCACGTTGTTCGCAATCGGACAGGCCCTCGACCGTGGCGCCACAGCGGTCGAACTCGACGTCCACGCAACGAAGGATCGACGCATCGTTGTCTGTCATGACGAGACGGTCGATCGAACGACCGGACATCGTGGCGAAATATGCCACTTCACGCTTGACGAAATCTTGGAGATGGACAACTCCTACTGGTGGATTGAGGGCGACGCCGCAACGCCGGGTCGGTCCGATGAGGAGTATTTGCTTCGAGGACGAGCGCCTCAGGATCATCGATTTGGCATCGCGACGCTCGAAGAGGTTTTGACCACCTGGCCCGACGTGGTGTTCAACATGGATATCAAACGGACCGATCCCGAGGTCGAGCCGTACGAGCAGTTGTTGGCCGACGAGTTACGACGTCTGGACCGCCAGAACACAGTGATCGTGGCATCGTTCCACGATGCAGCGATTCAACGATTCCGTGACATTGCGCCCGAAATTCCGACGAGCTGCGCGACGCAAGAAACGGCCGCCTTCTACTTCTCCGTGGCGGCCGGAGAAAAGCCGGCCGATCTGCCGGGTGTGGCTCTGCAGGTCCCGGCGGACTTCGAAGGTATTGAAGTCGTAACCCCTCAGTTCATCACGGCGGCCCACAATCAAGGTGTCGCAGTCCACGTCTGGACGATTAACGACCGGGTGGAGATGGAGCGCCTACTTGACTTGGGTGTCGACGGGATTATTTCCGATACACCGAGCACTCTGGTCGCACTTCTGCGAGAGCGAGGGGTGGCGTGGGACGGCGCGCTCTGAGGGTCGGCTGGTTAGCCGCGACCGCAGTTCGGCTTCTTACCGTGGTTCGCCTTCTTCTTTGCGCGCAGCTTGCGCTTCACCGTCCGCTTTGACATAGGTTGAAATCTTAGTCGAATGGTGGGCACCCAAATTTCAGGAGGTCTCGTGAGTAAAAATCGGCACCCCGTCGCAGGGACCAGGAAGTCACAGACCCCGTCATCACCGTCGATGAAGGCAGCTTTCCCACGTTCCTCAAGGCGGACTCCGTGAGCGGGTGTCTGGTTCTCGTTGCCACCCCAATCGGCAACTTGGGGGATCTTTCGGAGCGAGCCCTATCCACGTTGCTGGAAGCTTCAGTGGTGTACTGCGAAGATACGCGGCACTCACGAACTCTCTTCGCCGCGCGGGGAGTGAAAACGCCTCACCTCATAGCTCTTCACGAACACAATGAACAGTCACAGTGCGATGAGGTAGTCACCCGCGTCCTCGCCGGTGAGACGGTGGCGTTAATTACCGACGCGGGAACCCCGGGCGTTTCGGATCCCGGCCACCGAGTTGTCGCCGCGGTGATTGCTGCCGGTGGTCGGGTATCGACAGTTCCTGGTCCGTCGGCGGTCATCGGCGCCCTCACCATCTCGGGATTCCCCACGGAACGTTTTGTGATGGAGGGCTTTCTGCCTCGAAAGGACGGCGAGCGAGCCGCGATGTTGGACCTCTGGGACCACGAAGGGCGAACCATCGTGTTTTATGAGTCGCCCCAACGCATTGGGGGAGTACTCGCGCTGATGGCGGAGCGATGGCCCGAGCGCGGCGTCGCTGTGGTCCGCGAGTTGACCAAATTGCACGAGGAGGTTCTGCGAGGGTCACTGCGCGATGTTGCCGACCAGTGCCGCGCGACGACACTGAAGGGGGAAGTGACGGTCGTGCTGGAAGGGGCGGGACCCGTACCGTCGATGTCTGATGACGAGCTCGCCCACCGCGTCCGAGAACTCCTGAGTCGTGGAGTCTCCGTACGCGATGTGGCGAACCTTCTCTCGGAAAGCGACAACGTGGCGCATCGCCGTGCGTACGACATGGCCTTATCCCTTCGTGATTCGATGCGGGACTAATTCGGTACCCTTATCCCGTGGCGCGCTTCTATATCACCACTCCCATCTACTACGTCAATGACGCCCCACACGTAGGTCACGCGTACTGCACGGTGAACGCTGACGCCTTGGCGCGTTGGCATCGCCAGCGTGGTGATGAGACCTACTTCTTAACGGGCACTGACGAGCACGGGCAGAAAGTTTCGGACGCCGCAACGGCGAACGGTGTGTCACCGCAAGAGTGGACCGATCGATATAGCGCACGATTTCGTGAGGCGTGGGACGACCTCGATATCGCCTACGACGACTACATCCGTACAACGGAGCCTCGCCATGCCACAACAGTCCAAAAGTTTCTTGGTGCGATCTACGACAACGGCTTCATCTACAAGGGTTCGTATCGAGGTTTGTACTGCGTGTCGTGTGAGGACTACTACACCTCCGAAGCCCTGCAGGAAGGAAACTGCCCCGTGCACGGGCGACCCGCCGTTGAAATGGAGGAAGAGAACTGGTTCTTTCGCCTCTCCGCCTTCGAGGATCGCCTCTTGGAGTGGTACGGGGCCAATCCCCAGGCGACCACGCCCGACACGAAGCGCAATGAAGCGGTGGCCTTTATTCGTGGCGGGCTCCGCGACATATCAATTACCCGGAAGTCGTTGACGTGGGGCGTCGGCGTCCCGTGGGATCCCGATCAGGTCTTCTACGTGTGGTACGACGCTCTCGTCAACTATCTGACGGCGATTGGCTACGGGACTGACGAAGCGAAGTTGGCGACTTGGTGGCCCTCGGTGCACCATTTGATCGGCAAGGAGATCATTCGTTTCCACTGCGTATGGTGGCCGGCGATGTGCATGGCGGCCGGCATCGAGCCTCCGCAGCACGTGCACGTGCACGGTTGGTTGTTAGTTGGTGGCCAGAAACTGAGCAAGACCATGGCCGGTGAGGGCGCCGTTCGCTTAACTGACATCGCTCCGCAGTCGCTGACAGCGGAGTACGGAGTGGATCCGGTGCGGTACTACCTCCTTCGTGATACGCCTCTCGGAACTGACGGCGATTTTTCATTGGAGGGCATCATCGCGCGATACAACACCGACCTCGCGAACAACTTGGGAAATCTCGTGGCGCGGGTGGCCACGGTGGTCGGTTCAAAGTGTGGCGGAGTATCGCCGGCATCGCGTGACGAGTCGCCGCTGCGGTCCGAAGCGGCGACCGCGGTTGCGGCATCGGCGACGGCCTGGGAGAGTTTCGCCCCTCACGCCGCCCTGGAAGCAACCTGGCGTCTCATCGGAGCAACCAACGCCTATCTCGAACAGCACGCTCCGTGGAAGATGGAACCGGGAGCCTCCGTCGACGCGGTGATGGGTGACGCGCTCGAGGCGCTGCGCATTATCACAGTCCTCATCGTGCCCGCCATGCCGTCCACGGCCCAGGAGATATGGCGACGACTCGGACTACCTGGTGATGTGCGTGACGTCGGGCTCACCGCGACATCGTGGGGTGGCTTTCCCGTGGGCGCCACCGTGACGAAGGGCGATCCACTCTTCCCGCGTATAAGTGCCAACTTGTGAGCACCTGGACTGACGCGCACTGCCACCTGCAGGAGCGATACCTCAGCGGTGATCCGGCGGTCAGGCAGTCGGTGACCGACACGCTCGAGAGAGCGCACGCCGGCGGGGTTGGAACGATCATTGTCGTGGGGACCGATGCCGTCACGTCGAGAGAAGCGCTCGCCCTCGCCAGTGCGGAATCCACCGTCGATGTCGACCTCTACGCCACTGTCGGCCTTCACCCCCACGATGCCCATTCGGGTCTTGATGACGTCGCCACACTCGCTCGACAGGGCGATCCGCGCCTGGTCGGAATTGGCGAGTGTGGCCTCGACTACTTCTACGAGCACAGTCCCCGCGACGAGCAGAAACGGGTCTTCGCCGACCAGATTCAGCTCGCTCACGAACTCAAACTCGCACTCGTCATTCACGCCCGCGACGCGTGGGACGACCTCTTTGACATCCTCGATGCCGAAGGTCTTCCGGAGCGCACCGTCATCCACTGTTTCACCGGCGGACCCAAAGAAGTTGCTGAATGTCTCCGGCGGGGCGCCGATATTTCGATTGCCGGTGTCGTGACCTTCAAGAACGCCGACGATCTTCGGGCCGCCGCGCTCCTGGTTCCCCTCGACCGACTCCACGTGGAAACCGACAGTCCGTTTCTCGCCCCGGTGCCTTATCGGGGCCGAACGAATGAACCGGCGTACGTGGCACAAGTCGGCGAGTTCCTCGCCACCCTGCGTGGTGAGGATCGGGACCTCTTGGCGTCGTCCACGCGTGCGAACACCGCCCGTCTCTTCGGCCTACCACGCTAAAACTCGTTATTTCTCAACGCATTTGATGAGTTGCCTCACCGAGCGCGCGTTGCCTAGCCTTAGTACGTAGTTTGTGCATGTCCCAGAGAGAGGCGGAGTTCTGAGGACACCAAAACGATCACTCGTCGTACTAGGGCTTCTCGTTCTCGGTCTTGCCCTGTGCGTAGAGGCCGTTCCGGTCGGCGACCACCCGGTGGCGCGAGCGAGCGTCGCTTCGGGGTCGCATTCCGCTTCGTCGACCCCACTCATTGGGCTCGCCGGTCGCCTGCCGCACGACGAAACGACCACGACCACGACCACGTTGCCGAATCGCCCCCAGCAGGGGTCGCACCGTTGGCGGGTCGGTTACGCCACGTGGTACAGGTGGCACCCGGGACAGTGCGCCGTCTCGTATCTGCGTTACGGGGTCTACATCAAGGTGACGTCTCGTCGTACGGGTCGCCACGTGTGGTGCAAGGTCACGGACTCGCAGCCGTACTCCAAGACCCGGGTCGTCGACTTGTCGACCACGGGCTTCCAGAAGTTGGCTCCGCTATCTCGGGGTATGGAACCCGTCATCGTCACCTGGTGACCCACTCGCACACCACCATCTCGGCGCTGTTGCAAGAACACGGCCTGTCGCCGTCTCGAGCACTCGGTCAGAATTTCGTCACCGATCCCAACACCGTTCGTCGCATCGCTCGTCTCGCGGATGTCGGGCCGAACGACTTTGTCCTCGAGATTGGACCCGGGCTCGGTTCTTTGACCTTGGCCCTGGTGGAGACTGGCGCGACAGTCGAAGCAATTGAAGTCGATCGGTACTTGTTACCCGCGCTGCGCAGTGTGGTGGATGCTCACGGAGTGACGGTGCACCACGCGGACGCCCTGACAGCGAACTACGACGAAATTCTTCACGGTCGCCCCACGACGGTGGTAGCTAATTTGCCGTACAACGTTGCGACGCCCCTGGTACTGCACCTCCTCGAAACCGTCCCCTGCATTGAGCGCATGCTGGTGATGGTGCAGCGCGAAGTCGGCGAGCGTATGGCGGCTCACGTGGGCGATGACGCCTACGGTGCCGTATCACTGCGAGTGGACTATTTCGCTGAGGCCACGGTCGTGGGCCGCGTTCCTCCGACGGTATTTCACCCCAAGCCCAACGTTGACTCCGCCCTCGTCGCACTACGCCGGCGCCCCGCCGTGAAGATTGCACCGTCAGTGGTAGCGGAGGACGTTTTGTTCGATGTCATTAGAACGGGATTTGCTCACCGTCGCAAAATGTTGCGACGAACGTTGTCGGCGTGGGCGACCGCGGAACACTTTGCGGCGGCGGGTGTGGATCCGACGGCACGACCCGAAGAGCTCGCACTCGAAGACTTTGCGCGATTGGCGGCGGTGAGGTGACCCGGCTAGCCGCACCGGCCAAGCTCACGTGGTACCTCGAGGTGACGGGCCAACGGGCCGATGGCTACCACGAGCTCCGCAGCGAAATGAGGACACTCGCTCTCGCTGACACGCTCGAGATTTCTGAGGGCGACGCCGTGGAGTACTGCGGAGAGATTGATGGGGTAGACCGGCTCAATCACGAGTCATCGACGCTCGTGCATCGGGCGCTTGCGTTGGTGAATCGTCGCGCCCACGTCACGGTCAATAAGTGCATTCCGCTCGGGGGAGGGCTCGGCGGCGGTTCGGCCGATGCCGCGGCGATCTTGCGCTGGGCGAACTACACCGATCTCGAGGGGGCATCACGGTTAGGCGGCGACGTGCCGTTCTGTCTGATTGGTGGACGCGCCGTAGTGACAGGAATTGGTGAAGGAATCGAGGTTCTGCGCCCGGAGCCGACGACCGTTACGCTTCTCCTCCCCCCATTTCCAATCGACACGGCGGCGTGTTATCGAGCCTTCGACGCCATGTGGGCTGAGGGGTGGCGACCCCACGGCCGCAATCACCTCGAGGAGCCGGCCGTTCGCGTTAATCCCGACCTGGGCGCCGTGCTCGCCGCCGCGCGAGCGGAGTTCGGCGATGTGACGCTGGCGGGCTCTGGTTCAACGCTCTTTATCGAGGGTCATCACGGACTGGGTAGCACGTGGCTCACCGACGTCGGAGAGTTGCAGGTATGTGAAACCGTGACGGCGTAAAGGAAGCGAGGGACTACTTGCCCGCAGCACGACGCTGCCAGCGAGTCCGCTTCAGCATCTTCTTGTGCTTCTTTTTCCGCATGCGCTTACGGCGCTTCTTAATCAGAGAACCCATGGTTGTTCTACGTTACTAGATTCCGCACCGAGGCTCGTTCTGGCAGACTCTCGCACGTGCGATTGGATCATGTGCAGTTAGGAATGCCGATTGGCGCCGAGGCAGAGGCCGACCGCTTCTACTGCGACGTACTGGGCTTTCTCGTTGTACCCAAACCTCCCGTACTCGCCGCCCGCGGAGGACGTTGGTACGAAATGGAGGGCATTTCCCTGCACCTTGGTGTTGACAGTGACTTTCGTCCCGCGGCGAAAGCTCATATCTGTTTCGTGGTCGATGACATTGAGGAACTAGTGGCGAGGGCCACCACCATGGGAATCGATGCACAGTTCGACGACGCCCTCGATGGCGTAACGCGTTGTTACGTTCGTGATCCATTCGGTAACCGCATCGAACTACAGCAGCACTAAGCAATTCCGCGCGGGAACGTTTCGGTAGGCTCATCGCTTGATGAGGATGCTGCGCTTCGTATCGTCGATTGCTCTCATCTACGTTGGTGTGGGAGTGAATGGGGCGAGTGCCTCCCCGACGCTTACCGTTGCCTCGTTGCGCGAGCGCATCGTGGCGGCCCGCCACGTCGAGCACGTTTCCACGCTCACCCCGAACCCCCGCCGTCTGACGAAGGACAACGCGTGGAAGTATTCGGGATTGAAGCTGGTGGATGAGGTCAACGCCCTCAATCCCAGATCGGTGTTGGATGTTGGTTGCGGATATAATGAATTTAAAGGCAAGATAAAAAATCTCACAGGCATAGATCCTTACAATGATAGAGCCGATCACAAGATATCCATAATGGACTTTAGGCCCAATCAACGATTTGATGTGATACTATGCCTTGGCTCAATAAACTTTGGATCACGGGATAAGATCACGGCAGAGATAGCTAAAACAGTTTTATCTCCTGTTACACATATAAGAAATTTTGTTAGTGCTGGAGCATTTGCTACTGCAAATGGAATCATACCTAATCCTAAAGCAATGAGAGAAGCTTATTCTGCATTACAAGTTGGTTTACCTGGTTC
>CAXBRG010000025.1:0-11550 GCA_963977995.1 uncultured bacterium
CATAAGACGACAGTTCGGGTGGCGGTCTTGTCGCCAATGATGCAAGGAACCGGCTTCGCCGCCTGTTCCGGATAGTCATACGGATCGCAGGCGGCCCTGACCATGCTGCCGCCGGTGAAGTTGAAGTAACCCTTGTTGTGAATATCCGCGAGCGACGGTGTCAGCCCCGACGGCAGAGAGTTCACTTTGGTCGAGGCAAGTATGCGACTCTCAACTGTTGGTGTTGCGGCAGTAGCGACCACTGTCACGGTCGTGGACAACGCCAGCGCGATAGTGGCGATAACTCCGGGACGTCGCATTAGTGAAAGTCGATCCATTCGTGTGGGCACTGTGATGGTAATCGCTCGACACGTACGGTTTGTGGCAGGCCGTATCGTCCGAATGTGCGTCGAGAGGAGTAGTCGTCAGCGTCACTACGGACTCTTGCGACGACTGATAATCCGGCATTGGTGTGCGCGAACACGGTGAAAAAAACTTCAGCGATTCGCGAGGTGTCTCGCTGACGCCATATGCCGTCGTCAGCATCCTGTGGAAGCCGATCGCAATCCTCGTAGGGCCGGTGGGGATCGAACCCACGACCGAGGGATTATGAGTCCCCTGCTCTAACCACTGAGCTACAGCCCCGCAATAATCCGTGACAACCTTTCGCCCACCCGACGCCTACTGCGGTGCAGCGTGAATTTGGGGCAAAATGGCTCCCAGAGCAGGACTCGAACCTGCAACCTAGCGGTTAACAGCCGCTTGCTCTGCCAATTGAGCTATCTGGGAATGGACTTCGTACTCTAGCAGGGCTACGACTGCGCTCCCAGATCGGATAACCACTCGCGAAGTTCCTGCTCTATTAATTGACCGTGACTCGAACCGAGAAGTTCGAGTCGTTGCCGAACGTCTCGGATGACCGTGAGTCCTGACTCCGCCGTGACAACACCGTCGCGCATCTGTCGATTGATATCACTGAGTGCGTCTTGTACTGCAGCACGGAGCAACTGGGCGACGAGTTCGTCAACGTGTCTTTCCACGTCGTCGCCGGGTGCCGCCTCGAGAGGCTCTTCAACGGCCAAGACGGCAAGAAGATCGGCGGCCCATTCATCACCACGCCGATTGAGATCGTCGATGCAGTGGACAATAGGTTGATCGGTCGCCAACGCTTCGTACGAGGTGCGTTGCACGAGGTCCGTGAACATCGCAGGTATGAGACGTCCATCCAACAACTGCGGTTCGTGAATCACTCGACGCAGAGCCTCGACTCCCGGCTTGTAGGCCATGTAATCGGGAGTCGTAGTCCGGACGGGCGCCACGTCGACAGACGCGGAACGGGGATTCGCTCGTTGGCGACTGAGTCGAGGACGGAGGGCTTCAACCTCCATGCGACACCGATCAGCAACCACCTGAAGATACTGATCACGTACGAGGTCGCTCGGGTGCTCCGCGACGACGGCGAGCGCGGCCTCGGCGGCGCGAGCGCGGCTCTCGGGAGTCGAGAAGTTTGATGAATCCAATACCCGTTCGAGGCGAAACTGGAGAAAGGGCACGGCGTTCGACACCGCCTCGGCGAGTCCGGCGGGATCATTCTGAGCAAACTCCGCGGGATCGCTACCGGGCGGGAACTTGGCGACCACGACTTCGGCGTCGAACTGCTGCTCCCACTGATATACCGACGCCGCGGCATTCTGACCGGCGCTATCCCCGTCGTACGCGAGAACAATTCGAGGGGCGAAATTACGCATCGTCCGGAAGTGATCTTCACTCAAGGCGGTGCCGCAGGTCGCCACCGCTCGGCGAAGTCCCGCACGGAAGAACGCAATGACGTCGGTATAGCCCTCGCAGACAATGATCTCGCCGGTCTTCACCACTTCTTCTTTGGCCCAATTCAAGGCGTACAACGTTCGGCGCTTCGAATAGATCGGGGTCTCCGGTGAGTTCTTGTACTTAGCTTCTTCACGTGCCGCTTCGCCTGGTCCCGGTGGAAGGATTCGACCTCCGACTGCAATGGCGTGATGGGATGTATCAAAGATCGGAAAGATGATGCGACCCCTCAGAGCGTCTTGTCGATTCCCTCGGGAGTTCACAAAACCCAGACCCGTACCTTCTAACTCTTTCGCGGAGAGTCCCAAGGCTTTCGTCATGACGTCCCAGCCCTCGGGCGCCCAACCCAACCGGAACTCCCGTACGACGTCACCGTCGTAGCCACGAGAGCGCAGATAGTTCCGAGCCGGTCCCGCCTCTGGTGATGTCAGCAGTTGTTGGTGGTACCACTCCACCGCTCGTTCCATCGCGGCCAGAAATGTCTTGCGCTCCTGGCGCGCCGCACCCGACTGTTCATCGTGTTGAAGTTCGATGCCCGCTCGAGTGGCCAAGTATTCGACCGCTTCAATAAAGTCCAGATGTTGTGTTTCACGAACAAATGTGATGGCGTCACCCTTGGCGTGACAGCCAAAGCAGTAGTAGAAACCCTCCGTCGCGTTCACCGAGAACGATCCGGTCCGTTCGGTGTGGAAGGGACACAGCCCGGACCATCGAGTACCTGATCGCTTTAGGGCCGTGCGTTCGGAGATGATGGCCACAATGTCGGTGGCCACCCGAACCCGCTCAATCTCTCCGTCTGCTAATCCCACAATGGCAACCTACCGCCCCTCCACGACAGTGCCGAGGAGAACCCCGTCAACCCCTAGGGTAGAACGGTTATGACTCAGTTCGCGATTGAAGCCCGCAACATTGTGAAGACTTTCCGTGACGGCGAAGTTCGAGCCCTCGACGGTGTGAGTCTGAACGTGCCGGAGGGGCAAGTTTTTGGACTACTTGGACCCAACGGTTCGGGGAAAACCACCATGGTCCGCATCCTTTCGACGATTCTGGCCCCCGACAGCGGGGAGGCCGTGGTGGCGGGTCACGATGTGACCTCTCAGGCCGATGCCGTTCGCCGCTCGATTGGATTAGCCGGTCAGTACGCCACCGTTGATGAGAATCTCACGGGATTTGAGAACCTTCGAATGATCGGTCGACTCAACCACCTGACCAAGACACAGGCATCGGCCACCGCCCACGAACTCCTCGAGCGTTTCGGACTCACTGACGCAGGACAGCGGCCGGCCAAAACGTACTCGGGCGGTATGCGTCGTCGACTCGACCTCGCCGCAGCTCTCGTCGCCCAGCCACCCGTCCTCTTTCTCGATGAACCGACGACGGGCCTCGACCCGCAAAGCCGTCAAGATCTCTGGGTCATTATCGAAGAACTGGTGGCGTCAGGTGTCACGGTGCTGCTCACCACGCAGTACCTAGAGGAGGCGGACCGGCTCGCTTCGCAGTTGGTCGTGCTCGATCACGGGAAAATCATTGCGGAGGGTACGCCCGCTGACCTCAAGGCGAACCTCGGAACCACCGTTGTCGCGGTTACGTTCGCGAGTCACCACGATGCAACCAGCAATCTTCCCCTCATCCGTGACCTCACGAAGAACGAACCCAACATCGACGGAGCGACTGTCGAGCTGACCGTCAACTCCGGCCCTCAGGTCGCTGCGGACGTCATTCGACGTCTAGACCAAGCCAATGTCGCCGTCGTTGGTCTGGCGTTGCGGGAACCAAGTTTGGACGATGTCTTCCTCAATCTGACGGGACACAAGGCCGAAGAGGTGGTGGCATGAACGCATCAGTTCAGACACGCGAAACATTGATGGCTCGTCTCCGTTGGGCGCTGAGCGACGTCGTGACAATTACGCAGCGCAACCTGATCGCCGTCATGCGCGTCCCGGCGGCGATTGTCTTCGTCATTCTCCAGCCCGTGATGTTCGTACTTCTCTTTCGGTACGTCTTTGGTGGCGCCATTACGGCGCCGGGATCGTCCTACGTGAACTTCCTCATTCCGGGCATCTTGGTCCAGACCACCATTTTCGGTGCCGTGGGCACGGCAATTGGTTTGGCTGAAGACCTCGCACGCGGTCTTATTGAGCGTTTCCGAGCGTTGCCGATGGCGCGCATGGCAGTGCTCGCCGGACGGACACTGTCCGACCTTGTGCGCAATATCGTCATTCTGATCGTGATTACGGTGATCGGATTCGCCGTGGGGTTCCGACCGACCGGCGGTGTTGTGGCGTACTTCCAAGCCAGTTTCCTCATGCTGTTCTTTGCTTTTTGTCTCTCGTGGGGATTTGCGTTCATCGGTCTCGCGGCACCGAACTCTGAGACGGCTCAGGCGATGACCTTCCCCCTCATATTCCCCATCACGTTTGCCTCCAGCATTTTCGTTCCCGTGGAGACCATGCCCGGCTGGCTCCAAGCGTTTGCCAACAATCAACCGGTGTCCCAGGCGGCAGAAGCGGTTCGTGGCCTCATGCTTGGAACCCCGCACGGGAATTCAACATGGTGGACCTTGGGATACGGAATTACGTTTCTCGCGATTCTGGCCCCGGTGGCAACTCGTCGTTATCGACGCGCTGCGTAGTGACCGTTCCGCCACCGCGCCTCACCGCAGGCGAACTCCAAGAGATATTGCGGGCCAGCTTTGGTGAAGGAACACCAATTGTTGACGACGTGACGCCCAGTGGCGTGACTGTTCGCCTTCCCATTTCCGATCGCCATGGGCGCCCCGGTGGGACACTCAGCGGACCCGCAATGATGATGCTGGCCGACACGGCCGCCTGGTTGGCACTCATGTCCCGAGCCGGCGCAGAACTACTCGCCGTGACCACGAGTTTGCAGATCGACTTTCTGCGCAAGCCGAGTCTTGTCGACCTTGTTGCGACAGCGCGCATCGTGAAGTTCGGGCGAGTTCTTGTCGTGTCGCAAGTGGATCTCTTTAGTCAGGGTCAGCCCGACACGCTCGTCGCGACGGCATCTGTCACCTATTCACGACCAAAAGATGCGGTGACCCACTAGACCTTCGGTATGATGCTGAGGTGCGCATACTCCGAACAATCTTCAATCGTCGAGTTCTAACTAAGTTTCTGCCCGGCGTCTTTGCATTTCAAATAGCGATTGTCATTCCCATCACGATTGCCGCTGGTAGCAACGTCGTTGTTACCCGGGGAACTGTCTCGGCGCCGCCCCCACTGAAAGCGCACACCCAGATCGTCCACTTAGGCATTGAACCAATTCAAGTGGCGAACGTCAATCTCGGTGAAGGCACCTGGGAGATGAGCTTCTACATCTGGTGGCGCTGGAAGGGCAAGATTGACCCCGTCGAGTCGACGTTCCTCACAAATGCCACCGGTGCCACCTCCAACAACACGATGGTCTATTCATTCCTCGATAAGAACGGACACCAGAAAGCCATCAAACAAAAGGATGGCTACTGGTACCAGCAGGCATTCTGCTCCTTTGGATTTTCTGATGAGTTCCCCATGCAGCGCTACCCCCTCGACGTGCAAAACCTCCAAGTCCGCGTTGAGAACACGACCTACGACTACGACCAACTGGTGTACGTCGTTGACAAAAACATCAGCAAGGACAACGAGATCACCGTTCCGGGCTGGACAACGAAAGATATTCGTTACGACGAGTACTTCCACCACTACGGCACCAACTTCGGCTACGTCGACCGTGGTGCAACCTTCCAGGACTACTCACTCCTCACGTTTGACATCGAGATTGAGCGCCCGTTGAGCCACTTCCTCGGCAAGCTACTGCTGCCACTCTTGGTCGTTCTGCTCGCGGCGATTACCTCGCTGTTCCTCAAGGCCGGCAACTTCGATACTCGCCTTGCTCTCACAGGCACCGGACTCTTGACCCTGATCTTCTTGCAGCAGGGCTACACCGCCGAACTGCCAACCCCCGTTCCCGTGGTGCTGATGGACAAGATTTACGCTCTGGCGTACGCCGCGGTACTCATCACATTCTTCCGGGTCATTTGGACCACGGATCGAGTGCACCGCAAGAAAGAGGACGAAGAGCTCTTCGTCCACAGTGATCGCCGTTTGGCCATCATCTTGTTCGTGTCACTGCTCGTAGGAATTGGTCTCGTCACGGTCTTCTAGCCGTTGGAGCAACCTTTAACGTCCGTACGTCCTCTGAAGTACTTCGCCTACGAGGGAGTCGATGGGGATGCGGACTTGCTCGGTCGTATCGCGGTCTCGCAGCGTCACGGCGCCGTCCTCAAGAGAGTCAAAGTCGACGGTCACGCAGTAGGGAGTACCCACCTCATCTTGTCGACGGTAGCGCCGGCCAATTGACTGAGTGATGTCGTAGTCCACCATGAAGTGCTCCGCGAGTGCTCGTCGCACTCGCTGCGAGATCTCTTCAAGTTCGGGCTTTTTCGAGAGTGGGAGTACCGCAATCTGATAGGGAGCGAGGCGCCAGTGAAGGCGCAAGACGGCCCGAACTTCGCCCTCTACTTCGTCTTCGTGGTACGCGTCGAGAAGAAAGGCCATCATCGCTCGCGTCGCACCCGCCGCCGGTTCGATGACGTGTGGATACCAACGTTCGTTGGCCGCTTGGTCGTAGTACTCCAACGACGTCCCGGACGCCGCTGAGTGGGCCCGTAAGTCGTAGTCGGTGCGATTCGCGACCCCTTCGAGCTCACCCCAGCCCCAGGGGAAAAGGAATTCAACATCCGCCGTACCCGCCGAGTAGTGACTCAGTTCTTCGGGATCGTGATGTCGAATCCGAATGTGGTGGGGATCAATACCTAAGTCTTGGTACCACGCGAAACGCTCATTAATCCAGTAGTCGTACCAGGTCCCAGCCTCCGCCGGTGGTACGAAGAACTCCAACTCCATCTGCTCGAACTCTCGCGTTCGGAATACGAAGTTCCCCGGGGTAATTTCATTGCGAAATGACTTTCCGACCTGGGCGATACCAAAGGGTGGCTTCTTTCGCGATGTCGTGAGCACGTTGAGAAAGTTGGTGAACATTCCCTGGGCCGTCTCGGGGCGCAGATAGGCCACGGTCCCGTCGTCTTCCACGGGCCCGGCGTGGGTCTTGAACATCAGATTGAACGCGCGAGCGTCAGTGAGATCGCGGCTACCGCACTTGGGACACTGGCCATCAATCTGGTCAGCTCGCAGACGCTCGTTGCACTGCTTGCAGTCCACGAGCGGATCGGTAAAGGTTGCGAGGTGACCCGAAGCCGCCCAGACGGCCGGGGGCGAGAGAATGGCGGCGTCAATCCCCACCACGTCATCACGTAGTTGCACCATTGAGCGCCACCACGCATTCTTCACGTTGCGCAGCATGAGGACGCCGAGCGGGCCGTAGTCGTACGTGGAGCGGAATCCGCCGTAGATCTCCGCGGAGGGAAATACGAAGCCTCGACGTTTGGCCAAATTGATGACCTTTTCGAGGCGAGCGGGATCTAACGAACTCTCGGCCGACATGGGTTACAGGCTACCGGACTCGCGTTCGTAGTTCGAAGAACGAAGTTGCACGATGACTTGATTGGCGACGAGGCGGCCCTCGGGACGTAGCGTCACCCGGCCGTTCTCCACAGCGATGAGATGTGCGATTTCGTCCAGCGAGGCAAATGCCTCGCGGGGAACACCGTGACGTGTGCGGAGTGCGAGCGACTCCCTCTCAAACTCTTGCGCGGCGGGTGGTACCGCCTCTTCGCCACCACACGGGGATTCGCCGCGGTCGAGCAGGGCGATGTATCGATCGGGAGTGCGTACATTCCAAAATCGTCGACCGTCGATGTGCGAATGAGCCGCCGACCCAAACCCGCGATAGTTGCCGTGACGCCAGTAAACGTGATTATGTCGGCCCTCATGCCCCGGCTTTGCCCAGTTGGAAATCTCTTCCCACTGGTAACCCGCCGCCTCCAGGAGTCGACCCACAGTTGAGTAGGCGTCCGCCTCGTGGTCTTCGTCGGGATGCCGGGACGAATCTTCACCCAGGGGCGTTCCGGGTTCCGGGGTCAACACGTAACAACTGATGTGAGGCGGTGGAAACGGCAGGTCCAAGATGTCGCGCACCGTTGCCGTGACATCGGCCAGCGTCTCACCACGAGCACCCACAATGAGATCCATATTCCACGTGTGAAACCCGGCGGCCGCAGTGGCCTCGCTGACGGCGAGGTGCGACATCGTCCCGTGGCGACGACCTAATTCTCGAACAACATGATCTTGCGTGGATTGAATCCCGTAGCTCATTCTCGTCACCCCACCATGTCGATACATGGTCAAGCGCTCCAACGAAGCGTCTTCGGGATTGCATTCGACTGTTACCTCAGCCTCTGGAGCGCGGGGAATCTCGTCGAGAATGCTGACGAGGTCGAGAGCCGCTACACGAGATGGCGTGCCGCCGCCGAAGAACACGCTCGTCGCCGTGGGCATGCCGTCGGCGACCGCGCCCCGGATCTCTCGTCGCACCGCGTCAACGTACGACGCCATGAGGTGATCCCGGTCGGAATACGTCGCAAAGGCGCAGTAGTCGCAACGGTGGGCGCAGAAAGGGACGTGGACGTACACGCCGAATTCAGCCACGCGCCGCCTTCGCCGTCTCCCGCGCCTCGGCGAAGCGCCGGAGTGCCTCTTCGCGTTCGGCCTTGGCTTCCACGATGGGGGCCACATAATCCGTTGGTGCCAAGAGTCCTTCGCCACCGCCCGGCTGGAGACACTGTGGTGCCGCAGTGCCGCGCAGCTCTGGTATGAACGTCGTGACGTACTCCCCACGAGGATCAAATCGCTCCGCCTGCGTTGTCGGATTAAAGATTCGGTGATACGGCGCGGCGTCGGTGCCGGTGCCGGCCGTCCACTGCCAGCCGTGCTGGTTACTCGCAAGGTCGCCATCAAATAGACGCCACATAAACCAGCGAGCACCCCATCGCCAATCGAGGTGTAAATGCTTCACTAAAAACGACGCCGCGACCATCCGCACTCGGTTGTGCATCCACCCCGTTGCGAGGAGCTGACGCATGCCGGCGTCGACGAGCGGATACCCCGTCTCGCCCAGAGCCCACGCTTCGAATCGTTGCAACGCACTGGCGTCGCGATCTATCTGCAAGTAGTTCATTTGCGGTTGAAGGTTCTCCCACACCGACTGCGGCTGATGAAAGAGCACGTCCGCATAGAACTCGCGCCAGGTGACCTCAGAAATCCATACTCGACGTCCATCACCGGGGCCAGCAAACTCCGCAACAAGTTGGCGAGGATGAATCGTCCCCCAGCGCAAGTGAGGGCTCAGCGCCGACGTTCCGTTCAAGCCGGGGTCATTGCGTGTTTCGTCGTAGCGATCGATTCGGCCGTGAAAAGAATGCACCAACTGCCACGCGGCGGACTCCCCAACGGCCGGGAGGGGTGGGGGCGCGTCCGGGAGTCGATCGCTAAAAAACGCCGGGCGGACCTTGCCCGCATTCTGAGAGATGACATTCAGCGGTTCGCCATCGACTGTGATCCATGCCACCGATGGCGCTGGCAACGGAGCTTCGACCTCCAGAGTGTCCCAGACACGGCGAAATGCGGTGAATACTTTGAACGGGTCGCCCGTCTTCGAACGAATGGTGCCCGGCGGCACGATGTACGGCGTGGAGACAAAGTGTGCGGTGATACCGGCCTCACTTAACGCCTCGGCGACGCGGTGGTCTCGACGGCGCCCGTAGTTAGCGCTATCGCCAGTCGCAAAGACGGAATCCGCTCCGACCTCACGAGCGAGATCCCGTATGACCTCGGCGGGCGATCCACGGCGCACAACGAGTGAATCATCGAGCGATGACGAAAGTGCACCGAGAGTCGCTTCGAGATACGCCGCACGAGTTGGACCCGAAGGGGCAAGTAGTTGATCGTCCGCGACAAAGAGCGGTACGACGGGACGTCCGAGAGCCGCCGCGGCACTGAGGGCCGGGTTGTCCGCGAGGCGCAGATCGCGACGGAACCAAAAAATGACGGGCGAAGCCATGGGCGCACCCTACCGGTCGACCTACGGAGTGTCGGGTGGTCGGGCGCTGCGGGCAACCTTGAGGCGACGACCAAAGTGGTGTTCGAGGGCCTCGATAGCGAGAGCGTGCACCTCGAGTGCTCCCGGGGGTGACGCTTCGCTCAGCACGCCTGCGAGATCACCGCCCAGGAGGCGGCGCATCAACCGCAGTGCGTCGTTCGAGAGCGGCCGTCCTCGATGACAGTCGTAACACAGGGCCCCACCAACTTCGGCGTCAAAGGAGACGAGTCCCTCCACCGCTGCGCAGTTCACGCACTCGTCGAGCTGCGGTGCCGTGCCATCAAGAACGAGCAGTTTGAGGTAGAAGGCGGCGGGGACCAAGAACGGATGGAAGCTGTCATTGTCGAGCGAGGCGAGTGCCCGCGACAGCATGACGAAGATCTCACGGTCCGGTACGCCATCGAGCGGTACCGCCTCGATCACTTCCGTCAGAGCACAACCCGCCGTGAGGCGGTCGAGGTCCGACCGGAGACGAGTGAAGAGTTCGACGTGCTCGACCTGGCGAACGATGTGAAAATCTCCGCGGGCATCGGCCAAGAGGACGTCAATGTGAGCCAACGGTTCAAGACCCGAGCCAAGTTTGGAGGTGCCTTTGCGCACGCCACGGGCGAGCGCTTTTAACTTTCCGTGCTCCTTAGTCCACAAGACGACGACACGGTCAGCTTCACCAGATTTATACGTTCGCAGCACGATGGCTTCGTCGCGGAGAGTGCTCACTTCTCTTCAGAACGGTCGCGAAATCGAGGGGCTCGATGACGAATACCCATCACGTAGTCAATGAAGTTTCCTCCGCCGACCAGGACGACAAGGACCGGTGGGATGACAAGGAGGGGCAACAGCGTGCTCGCGCCGTGAAGGTACAGCAACCACAAAAAGACGTAGAGAATCACGCCAAATATGAGGGTCCCCTTCGTCCACTTCACTGCTCCAAACCTCCGTATCGACGATTGCGTTGTTGATACTCCTCAACGGCCGCGTAGAGATGTTCGCGTCGAAAGTCGGGCCACAAGACATCCGTGAAGACCAGTTCGGAGTAGGCCATCTCCCACAGCAAGTAGTTAGAGATGCGATACTCACCCGACGTGCGAATCACCACATCGGGGTCGGGGATTTCGGGGTGGTAGAGACGAGATCGAATGGCCCGCTCGTCGATCTTCTCGGCGCGAACGCCGTCGTGTACGAGCTGTCGAACGGCGTCAACTATCTCGGCCCGCCCACCGTAGTTAAAGGCCATGTTGAGGGTCATCACTGTGTTGCGTTTGGTGAGTTCCTCCGCCTCCTCCATGTTCTTCAGGACTCGCCGAGGTACGCGCCAGTCGCGGCGGCCGGAGAAGGTGATGCGAACTCCTTCCGCGTGCAGTTCGTCTCGGCGACGTTTGAGAAGCGACTCATTGAAACCCATCAGAAATCGAACTTCGTCAACGGGGCGACGCCAGTTTTCCGTTGAAAATGCGTACACCGTGATCGTCTCAATCCCGGCCGCGAGGGCACCATAGGCCGTATCGACCAACGCTTCTTCACCCGCGGCGTGACCGTCCGTACGCGGAAGACCCCGCTGCTGAGCCCAACGACCGTTGCCGTCCATCACTAACGCGACGTGTTTTGGCATTCGGTCCCGGTCAAGACTCCGCGGTATCGGGGTGGGTCGGGGATCGGGCACGATGCCACGCTAGTTCCCGTATCCCACGG
>CAXBRG010000026.1:0-11416 GCA_963977995.1 uncultured bacterium
TTACGAAGACGACTGCGGAGTCGAAATCGAATTGGACCCAATCGCTCTTTGCTGCGACTGGACAGAATACGAAACCGCCGTTGAAGCTGCGAAAGATTATGCGCGGGAATTCGACGATGAATCGGACGCGCTAGACTTCCTGCGGGACAAGTCGCTAGTCGTCGAATTCCAAAGCGGAATCCTGGTTCAAAACTTCTAATTCCCCGCGCACCTATGCCAACCCATACCCCCGGGCCGTGGCGTCAAGCACATCGAAGAGACCACGGCCCATCAGCGGCACGATCACCTCTGTTTCGGGATCACCGAAACGAACGTTGTATTCAAGAAGTTTCGGACCACGCGGCGTCACCATCAAGCCGGCGTAGAGCACGCCGCGATAGTCAATCTGTCGTCGTCGGAGCTCTCGCATCGTCGGCTCGATGATGGTGGTCATGGTGACATCGACGAGGGCATCGTCGACGCCCAGTGGCGCAAACGCACCCATGCCCCCAGTATTGGGACCGTGGTCGCCGTCACCGACACGCTTGTAGTCCCGCGCCGGAACGAGTGGCACCGCCCGCTGACCATCGACGAGCACGAGCAGCGAGCACTCATCACCATCGAGACCCTCTTCGATGATGACCGTGGTCCCCGCCGGCCCAAATGCCGCACCCGATAACTTCTCCCGAATATCGTTCTCGGCTTCGACGAGCGAGTTCGTGACAAGGACACCCTTGCCCGCCGCCAGGCCATCGGTCTTGATGACGTAGGGCGGTGACATCGATCGGACGTACCGCAGCGCCTCGTCGAGACTGTCGAACGCTCCGTAGTGGGCGGTCGCCACATTGGCGTCGGCCAAGAACTTCTTCATGAACGCCTTCGAGCCTTCGAGTTGGGCGCCGTCGGCACCGGGCCCAAAAACGACTTTGCCCTGTCGGCGCAAGATATCTGCCAGCCCCGCGACGAGCGGAACTTCGGGACCAATGACAAAGAGATCGGCGGTGAGGTCAACGGGTGAGGTGGAAACGCAGCGGAAACCGTGAGCGGCCATACCCGCATTACCCGGCGACACCGTCACCTCAACGCCGTCGGCGCGCAGGCCCCAGGCTAAGGCGTGTTCCCGAGCCCCCGACCCGACAACAACGGCCGTCGTCACGATGGAGTGACGAACTGTTCGCGGCCCGGCCCCACGCCGACCACGGAGATTGCGACCCCCGTCGTGGTGGCGAGGAAGTGAATGTAGTCCTGTGCGTTTTTCGGCAACTGATCAAACGATGTGCAGTTCGAAATATCCGTTTGCCAACCCGGGAGCTCTTCGTAGATTGGCGTGACGTCGTGAAGGGTCGACTGGTGGTAGGGCGGAAAGTCGTACCGCACCCCACCGGCTTCGTAGGCCACACAGACTTTGATGCTCGGCAGCGTGTCGAGAACATCAAGCTTCGTAATGGCGATGTCGGTGAGCGAATTGAGGCGGGCGGCGTGACGCAACATGACCGCGTCGAACCAGCCGACCCGACGACGACGACCCGTATTCGTTCCGTATTCGTGGCCACGATCGACGAGAAGCTCGGCGAGGTCGCCGTCTAATTCGGTCGGAAACGGTCCCGCTCCAACGCGGGTGATGTAGGCCTTGGCGATACCCACAATGCGCGAAATATCACGGGGCCCCAGGCCGGCACCGACACACGCACCGCCAGCCACCGGATTCGAGGAGGTCACAAACGGATACGTGCCGTGATCGAGGTCCAAGAATGTCGCCTGGGCGCCCTCGAGCAGAATCCGCTCACCACGGGACAGGGCGTCGTGAACGATGGTGACGGTGTCACCAATCATTGGAGCGATGCGGGGAGCGAGTTCTCCGAGATAGAGATCGAGAATGTCGTTCATTTTGAGCGGGAGTCGGTTGTACACCTTGGAGAGCACGGAGTTCTTCTCCCGCAAGACGACGTCAAGTTTCTCGCGAAAGATCGCGGGGTCGAGCAGGTCCTGGACGCGTAGGCCAATTCTCGTGGCCTTATCGGCGTACGCCGGGCCAATCCCCCGCTTCGTGGTACCGAGGGCATTCTTCCCCAGGAAGCGCTCGATCACGCGGTCCAGCTCTTGGTGGTACGGCATGATGAGGTGAGCGTTACCCGACACCACAAGACGTGACGCATCGACACCCTTACTCGTCAGCGTGTCAATCTCCTTCAGCAAAACTGCGGGGTCGACAACCACCCCGTTCCCAATCACGGGGGTGAGGTGCGGATACAGCACGCCGGACGGCACGAGTTGCAGAGCGAACGCTTCGCCGTCGACCACAATGCGGTGGCCGGCATTGTGACCACCTTGGTAGCGAACCACCATGTCCATATCGGCGGCAAGAAGGTCGGTGAGTTTGCCCTTCCCTTCGTCGCCCCACTGGGTCCCCACCACGACGGTTGCTGGCACGAGATCTCGCTTTCCGGAGTATCTCTACTCCCCTGTGAGTTTAGGCGGTGGGGTGTGCGGCCTCTACTCGACGGCCGTCGAGCCACAGTGCCACCGCCACCAGCGCCACCACATCAAGCCCGAGGCGATAGCGCCAGTGCCCCACGAAGGCACCGGCGAGTGCCACGGAGAAGAGTGCGGTGAGGATAATCAGGCGACGTGCGAGTCGTTCGCTGCTCGCCGCCTTCTTTCGACGCTGCCACAGGGCCCAGAGAAAGGTGGGAAACAAGATGTAGCCACCGACCTCTTGGGCCCACGACGCCCACACCCGTTGACCGGCACCCTTCGACATGTAGACCACCCAATTGGGGCGATAGAGACCAAAGAACCACGCCTCACGAGCCGCCACCACAATGGGCCAACGGTGGGCGTGAGCGGTGGCGTACGCCCAGGCGTCGCGCGTCATCCCGCTCGATCGAACCGATTCATCCAACGACGGGTGCGCTTTCGCGGCGGCGGACCAACACCCCATGTCGTCATATCCGATGAAGCGACCGTCGTAGTACGCGAGGTGACAGTTTGCTCCCGCGAGAGTGATTCCCAAGTTCGTCGAGAGATAGACGGGTTTCGCAAATCGTCCCTGGTTGTAGATCACCCACGGAGAACAGAGCACCGCCGCAATGAGCACGACGGTGAGGCCTCGCACCTTGGACACCGTCGCACGATGCCACCACCACGAGACTATGACGACGAGAACAGCGAGCGCGAGCAGTTCGGCTCGGGCGAGCGCAATAACGGCCACGAGCACACCCATGAGTACGGTGTGTCGCCATCGGCGGTCCGATCCCCACCCGGGTTGAAGAGCTAACAGCCAGACAAAGGCCGCGATGGCGAACGGCTCCGACACGACGAGGCCGTCGCGGACCCACAGACCGGGATAGACGGCCGCTAACACGGCGGCGATGAGAGCGGCGCGATCACTCGCACTCACTCGACGCACGAATGTGGCGAGCCCAACGATGGAGACGGCACCCACCAAGGGAATGAGAAAACGAAGTCCTGTCATTGCTGTCGGAAAGAGCCACGCGAAGGGGGCGATTGCGACTGACACCAGGGGCCCGTGGGAGGCCGAGGGAATATCCGTATTAAAGATGCTGGACCAGGGATGGCCCTCGACGAGACGGTGTGCTTGCGTCATGTACCAGTGTTCGTCGGACCAAATGCGAAGGGGGCGCTCAAACGGAACGTACACCAGGCGCCACAGCACGCCTAAGGCGGTAATGGTGACGAGGCGGCGGCGATACGACCACGAAGACCATGCAGAAACGAGTCGCTGTCGCACGCGAGCATCTTAGAAACGAAATGCTCGCTCGGGCGGCTAGCTAGGAAAACGTCAGTACGTTGTCAATCACGTCGACGGTAATCGTGTCGCCCTCTCGGTACACCCCTTGAAGAACGGCGAGTGCCAACGGGTCCTCGACCTTTCGCTGCAGAACTCGCTTGAGTGGGCGAGCCCCAAAGGCGGGATCGAACCCTTCGTGTGCGAGGAAGGCGGCCGCCGTCTCGGTAACGTGCAGCGTTAACCGGCGCTCCGCGAGGCGGGACCGCAGCCGCTGCAATTGGATACCCACAATGATCGCGAGATCACGTTCCTCGAGTGGCTGAAAGCGAACAATCTCATCGATGCGATTCACGAATTCCGGACGGAAAAAGTCCACGGGGTCGCCAGGCAAATTACTCGTCATGATGAAGATGACGTTGGTGAAGTCCACGGTGCGACCCTGCCCGTCGGTCAGACGTCCATCATCGAGTACTTGCAGCAAGAGATTAAAGACGTCGGGATGCGCCTTCTCAATCTCATCTAGCAGCACTACCGCGTAGGGACGTCGACGAACGGCTTCGGTGAGTTGTCCGCCTTCCTCGTAACCGACGTAGCCCGGAGGCGCTCCCACGAGTCGCGAGACCGCAAACTTTTCCATGTACTCCGACATATCGATACGCACCATTGCTTTGTCGTCGTCAAAAAGAAACTCTGCCAACGCTCGAGCAAGTTCCGTCTTACCGACGCCCGTTGGGCCAAGGAAGAGAAACGAGCCAATCGGTCGCTGGGGATCACCCAGGCCCGCCCGGGAACGGCGGATGGCGTTACTCACCGCCACCACGGCGTCGTCCTGACCCACCACGCGAGAGTGCAGTAACTCTTCCATTCGGATGAGCTTGTCGACCTCCCCTTCGAGAAGTTTGGCGACCGGTACGCCGGTCCAGCGGCTAACCACCTCGGCGACATCCTCGGCGTCCACTTCTTCTTTCAGAAATGCCCCGTTACGTTGCAACTCTGCGAGTTCCTTGGTTGCGCGATCGATATCTGCCTCAAGTGCGGGAATTCGCCCGTAGCGAATTTCCGAGGCGCCCGCGAGGTCACCTTCACGTTCGAGCCGCTCCGCTTCACCACGCCGATCTTCTAGGTCTTGTTTGGAGGACCTAATCCGTTCGATGGCGCTCTTCTCGATCTGCCAGCGAGCCGCAAGACCGTCGGATGCCTCTCGCTGTTCGGCGAGCTCCTCATCCAACTTCGCCAATCGTTCGCGAGAGGTGTCATCAGTCTCCTTGGCCAGCGCGACACGCTCAATTTCCAGTTGCCGAATCCGCCGGATGACGACGTCAAGTTCCGTGGGCACCGAATCGATCTCAATGCGCAATCGACTGGCCGATTCGTCGATGAGATCGATTGCCTTATCAGGCAAGAACCGGTTGGGTACGTAGCGGTGCGACATCACTGCCGCGGCCACGAGTGCCGCGTCGTGGATGCGCACACCGTGGTGCACTTCGTAGCGCTCTTTTAACCCCCGCAGAATCGCTACCGTGTCGTCGACCGTGGGTTCGCCCACAAACACCTGTTGAAATCGCCGCTCGAGTGCCGCGTCCTTTTCGATGTACTTGCGGTACTCGTCAAGAGTGGTTGCGCCAATCATGCGCAGCTCACCGCGGGCCAAGAGTGGTTTGATCATGTTGCCTGCGTCCATCGCACCCTCGGCCGCACCGGCTCCGACGATGGTGTGAATCTCGTCAATGAATGTGATCACCTCGCCTTCGGCGTCTTGAATCTCTTTCAAGACCGCCTTCAGACGTTCCTCAAACTCACCCCGATATTTCGCTCCCGCCACCATCGCGCCAAGGTCGAGGGAGATCACTCGCCGGTCTCGCAAGCTTTCGGGGACATCGCCCTCCACAATCCGTTGTGCAAGACCCTCGACAATGGCAGTCTTTCCCACACCGGGCTCACCAATCAAGACGGGGTTGTTCTTCGTGCGCCGTGACAGAACTTGTATCACGCGGCGAATCTCTTCGTCGCGGCCAATAACGGGATCGAGTTTTCCCAGTCGGGCAACAGCCGTGAGATCACGACCGAATTTCTCGAGGGATTGGAAGGTGTCTTCGGGATTTTCCGACGTAATCCGAGCGCTACCGCGAATGCTACGCAGAGCGCTCAGCAGTGCCTCCGTCGTTGATCCCACGAGGTCGGCCCAGGCGATCACCATGTGATCAACCGAAAGAAAATCATCGCCCAGAGACGCTCGGAGTTGATCCGCTGATTCGAGGCCCTCGCGAGCCTCACGCGACAGACCTGCCGTTGAGCCGCCCACGGTACGGGGCTCTTTACCGACTCGATCGTTCAGTGCGCTCGCCGCAGCGACGGGGTCAACCGAGGCCGCCTGCAAGAGTGGCCGCGCGACGCCGTCAGCTTGATTCAGCGCGGCGAGGAGTAGATGCGCCGGTGTGACGTAGGGATTGCCGGCGGCGGACGCCTGGGTCTCTGCCGCTTGAAACGCTTCCCGAGTCTTTGTGGTCCACTTCTGCGGGTCCAGAGTCATACCGTGCTCCTTATTTCCCTCGCTGTGGTCCAGTCGAGCCAAAGACCACGATCGACTGGGTTACCGGTACGAGATCGCGTCGGTACTGACGGTGGGCCTCGGCGACAGATGCTCGGAGTTCTTCTCGCAGATGGGCAATCTCTACACGAGCGGCGTCCAGTTGCGCTTCGAGAATCAAGACTCGCTTCACGCCTTCCAAATTGAGCCCCGCGTCGGTGAGCTCTTGGATGCGACGCAGTCGGGCGAGATCAACATCGGAGTATCGACGTGAGCCACCGGCCGTTCGCGAGGGATCGAGAAGCCCAGTGCGCTCGTAGTTGCGCAGCGTCTGCGGGTGGACCCCGGCGAGCTGCGCTGCCACAGATATGACGTACAGCGCACGAATTTCTTGGTGTGAACTCATACCTTCTCCTCTGACTTCAAGCTGCTTGCTAGTTGCTCAATAAGTGCTCGTTGGGCATCGTTCAACGGTGTCGGGATCTCCACAGTGACGGTGACCAGAAGATCACCCGCAGCACTCTTGCCGTGAGCGGGGACGCCTCGGCCCTTCACTCTCATCGTGGTACCGGGCTGCGTTCCCGCCGCAATCTTGAGCGTGACCGGATCGTCCAACGTGGGGACGGACACCGTAGAACCCAGTAGGGCGTCGGTGACCGGTATGGACACGGTGGTGGTCACGTGACGTCCCCGACGGGCAAAGCGACTATCGGAGGTGACGTGAACATCGACGTAGAGATCACCCGCAGGTCCACCGTGGCGTCCCGGCGCACCTTTCCCCTTCACGCGAATTCGCTGACCATCATCAACGCCGGCGGGGAGTCGCACCTGCACCGAACGTGAACTCGCCTGGCGACCAGAGCCACCGCAGGCAGTGCACGGCTTCTCCAGACGTCCGCCGCGACCGTGACAGGTCGGGCAGGTCCGCGACAGACTGAACGGGCCTTGGTCGTCTGCGAGGACTCCTCGACCCTGGCAGGTGGCACACGCTGTCATTGAGGTTCCGGGTGACGCCCCCGAACCGTGACACACGGAACAGTTGTCGTGACTGGGGAGCGACACGGAAGTCGTGACACCAAACACCGCATCACGAAAGTTCAAGTGCAGCGCCGTCTCGATGTCATCACCACGCCGCGCCCGCGTTGTTCGCCCCGAGCGACCGAATATGCCCCCGAAAATGTCACCGAGATCCCCAAAGTCCCCGAACTGCTGGCCACCCGAGAATCCACCGGCTGCGGGACCGAGCCGACGAACTTCGTCGTACTCCTTACGCTTCTCCGCGTCACCGATGACGTCGTAGGCGGCGGTGACTTCCTTGAACTGCTCTTCCGAGCCTGGGTGCGTATCGGGGTGGAGTTCCTTCGCCAACTTGCGATAGGCGCGAGTGATCTCCTTGTCGGTGGCAGTCTCCGACACTCCGAGGACCTTATAGAAGTCCTTTTCAAACCACTCGCGCTCGGCCATTAGCCCTTCACGCGAACCATCGCGGGTCGAACGATGGCGCCCTTCCACAGATACCCAGCCCGCATAATGTCATCAACCACTTGTTCGCCGTCGCCTTCCGTGTGAGCAACGGCGTCGTGAATCGTGGGATCAAACGCGGCTCCCACCTCATCGATGCGCGTGAGGCCTTCCTTCCCCAACGTGTCGAGAAGGAGACTCCGCGCTTGAACGAGCGCCTTGGCCTCGACGGTATCGAGTTCGTCGGTGGCCACGGTCCCAAAGTGAGCGTGAGCTAAGTCCAACGCGTCAACAATCGGCAGAAGTTTGGCCACCACGTCGGCGACCGAACGAGCAACCACTTCATCGGTCGTTCGGGCAACCCGCTTGCGATAGTTCTCAAAGTCGGCCTGGAGCCGCTGCAGAGCATCTCGGAACTCATCGCGCTCGCGCTCGGCGTCACTGCGTTCGTCGACCTCTACCGGCGGTGCGTCGACACTTTCGGTATCGACGAGTGGTTCCTGGACTTCGTCGGTCACTTCTCGTCCACGATCTCGGCGTCCACGATGGTGTCATCGTCAGCACTACCACCTACGGAACCTTCGCCCGCATTGTTCTTGGCGGCCTCTTCGTAGAGACGTTGACTGAAGCTCTGACTGACACCAACCAGCTTCTCGGTTGCCGCCTTCACTGCGTCAATGTCCTCGCCGTTGAGGGCTTCCTTGACGTTCGCCAACTCACGCTCGACGTCCTCGCGCTCCGTTCCCTGGAAACTCTCCCCTTGGTCCTTGAGCAACTTCTCCGTGGAGTAGACGAGGCTGTCGGCCTGATTTCTCACTTCGGCTTCCTCGCGGCGCTTGCGATCGTCCTCCGCGTGCGCTTCGGCATCACGAACCATGCGGTCGATGTCGTCCTTCGACAGACTCGATCCACCGGTAATCGTCATTGACTGCGTGGCGCCCGTCGCCGTGTCCTTCGCGGAGACGTGCACGATGCCATTGGCGTCAATATCAAAGGTGACTTCAATCTGCGGCACACCACGGGGGGCGGGCGGAATGCCAACCAGCTGGAACTTGCCGAGCGTCTTGTTGTACGACGCCATCTCACGCTCACCCTGGAGGACGTGCACCTCAACCGACGGCTGATTGTCGTCGGCGGTGGTAAAGGTCTGGCTCTTCTTCGTCGGAATGGTTGTATTGCGCTCGATGAGTTTGGTCATCACCCCACCCTTGGTCTCAATACCGAGGGAGAGGGGAGTGACGTCAAGAAGCAAGATGTCCTTCACGTCACCCTTCAAGACGCCGGCCTGAATGGCGGCACCGACGGCCACCACTTCATCGGGGTTCACGGTCTTGTTGGGCTCTTTGCCCGTGAGCTTGCTGACCAGCTCTTGCACCGCGGGAATACGCGTCGATCCACCAACCATGATGATGTGGTCAATCTTGTCGAGCGTCAGTCCCGCGTCCTTGATCGCTTGATCGAAGGGCTTGCGGCAGCGCTCAACGAGGTCGGCCGTGAGCTCGTTGAACTTCGCCCGCGTGAGTTTGAGGTCCATGTGCTTCGGGCCGTCGTTCGTCGCCGTGATGAAGGGGAGGTTGATCTGCGTTTCCTGCAGGCTCGAAAGTTCGATCTTCGCCTTCTCCGCCGCCTCCTTCAGGCGCTGTTCGGCCATCTTGTCCTTTGACAGGTCGACACCGTCGGTGTCTTTGAACGACTTGATGAGCCACTGCATGACGGCGTCGTCCCAGTCGTCACCACCGAGGTGCGTGTCACCCGCCGTGGACTTCACTTCAAAGACGCCATCGGCAATCTCGAGGACGGACACGTCGAAGGTGCCACCACCGAGGTCGAACACGAGCACGGTCTGCTCAGCGGAACCCTTGTCTAGTCCGTACGCCAAAGCGGCGGCCGTGGGCTCATTAACAATGCGAAGAACCTCCAGGCCCGCAATCTGACCGGCCTCCTTCGTGGCGGTGCGCTGAGCGTCATCGAAGTACGCCGGCACCGTGATAACCGCTTGGGTGACCGTTTCCCCGAGGTAGGCCTCGGCGTCTCGCTTCAACTTCATGAGTACGCGGGCCGAAATCTCTTGTGGCGTGTACTTCGTGCCGTCAATGTCGATGGACCACGAGGTACCCATGTGTCGCTTCACCGAGCGAATCGTTCGGTCGGGGTTCGTGATGGCCTGCCGCTTAGCAACTTCGCCGACAAGCACTTCGCCCGACTTCGAAAAGCCAACCACAGACGGGGTCGTCCGGGCACCCTCGGAGTTGGGGATTACGATCGGTTCGCCCGCCTCCAAGATGCTGACAACTGAGTTGGTGGTTCCGAGGTCGATGCCGACTGCCTTCGCCATGTTCTGTACTCCTTCGGGTACTTTCCCCAGTATTTCTGGGCTTTTCCTGAATGTACGAAGAAGTATAGCAGACTTGATACGTCACTTGTCAAGTTTTTTTCTAGTGTTGCTAGAAGGTTTCGTCAGGTTCCGGCGATTTCCCCTATTTGGAGGCGTGCTACCGACTAGCGAATCGTGGGTCGCATTGTTATCGTCAGAGCCATGTTCTTCAGCGGTCGGCGGCTTCGAGTGTTTGTCGCCATCCCGCTGGTCATTGGGCTGGCACTTCTCGGCCTCCCTCATGCCGACGGCGCCACGCCCCTCAGCCTGTCGACCCTCCAGAGCCAGATCAGGGCGGGTGTCGTAGCCAAAGCACCCGGGACGGTCCTGCCGTCGGTCAAGAGTGTCCTCAAGGGACCGGCGTGGACATTTGTCGGTAATACGTTGGTGACGAAGGCGTGCAATCCTCGTCAAACTCCCAGCCTGATTGCTCAGCCCAAACCCTGTAGCTTCGGCAATCCGCGCGCCAAGAAAGTCGTCGTCCTGGTGGGAGCGTCTCACGCGGGCATGTGGATGCCCGCCTTTAAGTCCATGTCGTCAACCGACTTCTATCAGTTCAAAGCTTTCATCTACGCGGGGTGTCCGCCACTCCTCGTTGACTTCACGGTCGCTCCCTTTGATCGCGACAGCAAGTACGTGACGGCCACCCAGTGCGCCACGTGGAATACCAACGTCGCGACGGCAATCAACGCCCTTCACCCCGATGCCGTCATCGTCTCCGGGGGTAGTCAGTCGATGACGTCCGACCCCGGCGTCCTGAGTCAGTGGGTTAGCGGAATGAGTGCCTTTCTGAACTCCTTTACCGCTCCGAAAAAGATCATCATCGGTTCCACGCCCGTGCTGAACATCGCGACAGAAATGGCGAAGTGCGTTAGCACGAACGCGACCAATGTCGCTCGATGCAACACGACCTACAACGCCAGCAGTAACAGTGACATCACGAAGCTCCTGTTAGACCGCGACACACAGGTCGCGGCAGCCACCGGCGCCACTCTCGTCCCCGTGATCTCCCTCGTGTGTACTCCCACGTCAAACACCACACCAGTAGGGACCTGCCCGGCCGTTGTGAATCACAATCTCGTGTACGTCGATGACAACCACCTCACCGCCGTGTTCGTCACCTACATCACTCCCGTATTCCGGACGCTCCTCAACGTTCCGCTCAAGAGCTAACGCCCGTGAGATTCCGACGATTCGCGACGCTCGTCGTGGCCCTGACAGCACTCACCGCGACGTCGGTACAGGCCGAAATTCGACTCACCAGTGACGTGTTCGCGCAAGAGGTCGCCGCTGCCGCTCAGCAGACGGCACTCGGTGTCGTCCA
>CAXBRG010000027.1:0-11368 GCA_963977995.1 uncultured bacterium
GCGTCGCGGCCCGCATCGCTCAGTTCGAGCTCCGGCCGAAAGCCTTCGAGCTCGGCGAAGAGTTCTGCGCGGGTGGTCGGGGGCTCAGCCGCGCCGAGGTCGCGAGCTACTCGTGACATCTCGTTCACGTAGCGATCGGCGTCGTCAGTGGTAATGCGCCGAGGGCCGTACAGTTCGGCTGCTCGGAGAAACATTGCCGTTTCCGCACAGTGGACCCACAGAAGGGTGCGGGGATCGTTCGCCCAGTAGGGCTGACCTTGATGAGTGGTTCCCCGGACTCCTTCGTGGACGTCGCGCACGGTGCTGATGACCGCGAGGGCGTCGGCGGTAGAACCAAAAGTGGTGGTACCAAGAAATTGCGCCGTTTGGTAGAGACGGCCGAGCGGGTCCTTCTTGTACATCGAGAACTGCGCCACACCGGCCATTGCCGCCGGGTGATTCATCTGCAAGAGAAGTGAAGCCAGGCCACCGATGATCATGGCGGGCAAATCCGAGTGAATCTGCCGTGCCATGCCGTCGACGGGCATGTACGCCGTGGCTGGATTGAAGTCGGGTGGCGGTGGTTCACCGCGAAGGCCCATCACATCGCGAAGCCGTCGAAGTAGTTCACTGCGCACGTGGTGCACCGTGGCCGTCGTCGTTGACTCACCGAGTGTTCGTAGGTTGCTCCAACGACCCATGTCCTCACCTTAGGGGTGACAAATCAGCGCATTTCTGCGAAACTATCGCTATGAGTACCTACGACAACGTGGTGGATACGGGAACCACCACCGTCGTGGAGGAGACTCGGGTGACCGAGCGGGCGTGGGCCGTTGTCGTCTGGGACGATCCCGTAACTCCGATGGCCGTGGTGACCCTGGTCTTTCAGAAGGTGTTCGGTTACTCCGAGTCGCGGTCCACTCAACTCATGCTGCAGGTGCATCACGACGGCAAGAGTGCAGTGTGGAGTGGAGCGCGAGATCGGGCGGAGAGTTACTGCGTCAAGCTTCACTCGTTCGGGTTACTCGCCACCGTGGAGCAAGTCTGATGTTGCGGTCAAAGGTTTTTGCTGCGCAGCGTGACGGGCGGATTCGCGTCAAGCTCAATGACAGCGCCCGAGAGTTTCTGGATGTGGTCGTTGAGGCCGTACTTCGCGCCGAGTCGGACTCGGAACACGCGTGGCACGAGAGTCTCCATCGACCGATTACTCCCGAGGTGGAGAGTGACGACCCGCTGAGGGTTTTTGAACGTCAGCAGATTTTGGAATCCAACGCGGGCGTGATGAAAGAGACGTTGAGTAGCCCCACCATCTCCCTCGCTGAGGCGTGGGCCTGGCTCGCGACCTTGCAAGTGGCGCTTCGGGCTCGGTGTTCTGAGGCGGGGGTGTCATCGGACGACGATCTGCTCAGGATGTCGGGCGACGAACGAGAGACAATTCACGCACTGCAGTTTTTTCTCTTTGAACTCACGTCGGCCATGGTGTGATTTCGTGTACATCAACTACTTTCACTATGTCTTGCGGGACGACTGTGACATCACGGCCTATCGTGAACTCTCGGAGGCGATGTACGAATTGGTCGCGGGCGACCCGATGTATGGCTTTGTCAGCGTGGAACGATTTGGAACCGACCGCGAAGGGGTCGTCCTCGAGAGGTTCTTGACACTCGAGGGTGCGGCTCGATGGGCGAAGTGTGCCGAACATCGCGCCGCCATGCGCCGTGGTCGCTCGGAGTTCTACGAGCGTTACGAGGGAGCCGGTACGCTCATCGACCACGAATACTCATTTGATCGGTCGTTGCTGCGAGGCGCGGATAGTTTTCAGTAGGAGGCACATGCGGTACTTGCTTGCCGTCATCGATTCCCAGACGGGTTTGGCAACGGGAGATGAAATCTCGGCCATCGATGAGTTCAACGACGCCCTGCGGGCCAATGGGCAGTGGGTCATTGCGGTGGGAATTGCCGATCCCTCTCACGCCACGGTGATCGACAATCGATCGGACCGTGGTGAATCTCGCCCGGGTCCACTTCACGATCTTGATGACTACATGGCCGGACTCTGGATTATCGACGTTGATTCTCCCGCAACGGCGCACTCGCTGGCGATGTGGGGGTCCCGGGCGTGTAACCGTCGCGTCGAGATGCGACCACTCCTCTAAGTAGCAAAAAGTCGGGGTCTTTCGACCCCGACTTCTCGGTGCGCCCCTCGGGATTCGAACCCGAAACCTGTGGATTAAGAGTCCATTGCTCTGCCGTTGAGCTAGAGGCGCGAAGCGATATTACACGCTGCGCGCCTCGTCGCTCGTGGACTACTTCTGAATGGACTTGATTTCGAGGAAGTCCTCGAAGCCAAATTTGCCGAGTTCGCGACCGATTCCGGACTGCTTGTAGCCACCAAATGGCGCGAAGATGTTGAAGTTTCCGCCGTTGATTTCCACTTGACCGGTACGAATCTTGCGAGCGACCTCGAAGGCTTTTTCATTTGTGCCGGCCCACACGCCACCCGATAGTCCGTAGAGGGAGTCGTTCGCGATGGCGATCGCCTCTTCTTCGGTGTCGTAGGGGATGATGGACAAGACGGGACCGAAAATCTCCTCCTGAGCAATCGTCATGGAGTTGGTCACGTCACTGAAAATGGTCGGCTGCACGTAGTGACCCTGGGGGAGTCCCTCAGGCTGTTCGGTTCCACCGATGAGAAGTCGCGCGCCTTCGTTGACACCCTTGTTGATGTAGTCCCGAACGCGGTTTTGCTGAGCCTCCGACACGAGTGGTCCAATGAAGGTCCCACCCGAAATCGGGTCGCTCGGCTGGAAGCCGGCCGCGGCGGCAACGGCGAGGTCTTCGACTTCGCTCAATTTTGATCGCGGAACGAGCATGCGAGTCAACGCCGAACAGGTCTGACCGGAGTTCAAGTAGCACTTGAAGATGCCGTCAGGCACCGCCTTGGTGAGGTCGGCGTCTTCAAGAATGATGTTGGCCGACTTGCCACCGAGTTCTAGTGAAACTCGCTTGACCATCTGAGCCGCGATCTCCATCACTCGCTTTCCGGCTCGCGTCGAGCCCGTGAACGAAACCATGTCAGTCTTGGGGTGCGCCACGATGGCTTCACCGACGACGGGGCCAGTGCCCGTGATGAGGTTGAAGACGCCCTTCGGCAGGCCGACCTCGTGAATAATCTCCGCGAGGATGAAGGCATTGATTGGTGCGACTTCGCTCGGCTTCAGAACGACGGTGCAACCAGCGGCGAGAGCTGCCGCCACTTTGTTTGCGATTTGGTGCAAGGGGTAGTTCCAGGGCGTGATCGCGGCAACGACACCGGCGGCTTCGCGCACGATCGTTGAGTTCCCGATTTCCTCTTCCCATTCGAAGTCTTTGGCGCGCTGTCCCATGTCAGCGAAGGTGGCCGTCGGAATGCCGGCTTGGATTCCCTTGGCAAGCGCGAGAGGCATACCGACTTCATTCGCGATACACAGGGCAATCTCGTCGGCGCGCTCTGCCAACTTTTCCGAAATACGAGTGAGGAACTCACCACGCTCCTTGGGGCTCGTGTTGGTCCATGAGGTGAACGCCGCCGCCGCCGCTTCAACGGCGCGATTGGCCTCTTCAACGGTGCCGACCGGAATAGTGGCGTAGGTGTCGCCCGTGCCCGACGTGGTCACTGCGATGGTCTCTGGCGAGCTGGCCTTTACCCACTGGCCATTGATATAGAACGAGTCCTTGACGATGGTCACGGATGCCCCCTTGATTGACGAACGCCTCGATGGCGCTGAACTTGAATCTACTCCCCGCTGAATCACTGCGGAACGGTGACAACGCCCAGAACCGGTCGCGAGGCGACCGGTTCTGGCGTGCGTGGGGTGGACGGCGGGGCTCGAACCCGTGACCTCCGCGGCCACAGCGCGGCGCTCTAACCAGCTGAGCTACGCCCACCAAGCCCTCTCAGTATTACATACGACGGGATTCCACGTCACCAGGAGGTCTCGCAGCGTGGCACCGTCGCCGACGTGAAAGCCCTTACTACGCTGACGGTACGCCTCTGTAGCTCAACTGGATAGAGCAGATGGTTTCTACCCATCAGGTTGCGGGTTCGACTCCTGCCGGGGGCGCGAGAACGTCGACGCCGACCGCGAGATGGAATACTCATTTCGTGCGTCGCGCCATTCCCCACATCCTTCTGGCCACGCTCACTCTCCTCGCGGGCCTCGCTGCTCTCTCGAGTACCCGTGCAGCGTCCCCTGACGCGTACGGAATGTTGCCGTCAACGTCGGTGCCGTGGGGGCGAATCTCGCTTGGTTGGCAGTTGGGTCGATTTACACCGCGAGATCGTCATCACGCTGTCAACATCGCACCACCGTCGCGCCTGTTCATCATGAGCCCCGAGGGAGTGCGATACCGCCTCGCCCCAACGGGGGTTCGCACGGTTGACATTGCGGACTGGTCACAAGACGGCCGCTACGTCGTGACGGTGGAACCAACTGGTCGGCACAACGGCTCCACCAGAGATGTGGTGACGGTTCGTGATCTCACGACGTGGGCGATTCTGAGTCGTTTCGATATTGCGCAGGCCCATCTACCCGATCCGCGACAGACTGACGTCGCGACGGTGGGGTTCTTTGGTCCGGGTCACCGCCGGCTTCTGATCGGGACGTCGTCCTCGGCGCCGAGTGCGTGGTGGCCCACGACGGACTACGTGGTTCTGGCGACAGCGACGAAGGGCCACGTCGAGTTCGGCTCACCGTTACGCGCCCGTGACAAGTTCGAATTTGGCACTTTGTGGCTGCAAGCCCACGGCAACGCTGTTCTCACTGAAGGCTCCACTGTTCTCACACTGGACCGGAATGGATGGCAACGGCGCGATGTCGGTACGACGTCGTGTTTTGCGAGTGGGGGTTGGTGGACCTCGACGCAGGTACTCGAACAGTGCGAACTGACGAAGGAGGGCAACACGCAACTCTTTCGCTTTGACCTGAATTCGGGCACCCGCACGGCAGTGAGTCCTCGACCCGGCTTCATGTTGCCGGATGCGACGCGGGGGACGCGCACCTGGGCGTATGGATACTCTGACGCGTGGCGAGTGAGTGGTCGCACATTTCTCAGTGCGAACGCAACGTGTGGGCCTGGATGGGTTGAAGTCGCAACGGGTTCATCGACTCGAGTCGTTCCGGAGAGTGGTGGGGGTGTGGTCGGTGTCGCACCCGACGCCCTCGTGTTGTCGGTCGTGCGTGGTGAGTGCTTTGGCGGATGGGCGATCACACGGCTCGACCCCGCAACCCTGCGGCAACGCGACCTACTGACCGGTCGGACCCTGCCGGGGAAGGTCGACATGCTCGGGACCATTGTTCGATATCACGTTCTCGGTGATTAAGGCTCACGTGTCGTCGGTGTGCTTGTATTCGTTGTAATGTCGCTCGCATGATCCGAGTTTCTGTCATGTACCCCGTCACCGAAGGCGCCACGTTTGACCACGACTACTACGCCGCGACGCACGTCCCGATGGCGAAGGCCGCGTGGGGTCTGAGCGACGCCCTGATTGAAAAGGGAATGAACGGCCCCTATGTCGCCGCGGTCCACGTGACATTCGAGTCAATGGAGAAGTTGGGTGAAGCGATGAGCGCCCCCGACTCGGCGGCCGTCTTGGCCGACCTTCCGAACTTCACCACCATCAATCCCGTGATGCAAATCAGCGAGATCGTTTCGTAGTTTCCGCAGTGGTCGGGAAGGCGGGATTCGAACCCGCGGCCTCCTGCTCCCAAAGCAGGCGCGCTAACCAAGCTGCGCTACTTCCCGTGTGGTCTACTAACCCTAAACGAAATCAGTCCAGGGAGGTTTCGCGATGGCGTATGAGTGGCTCGTAGAGGCCCTTCGCGAGACGTGGGCCGAGACGGATCGGACGATTAGTCCTCTGACGGAAGCGCAGTTCTTGGCCCCGACACCTTGTCCGGGTTGGTCGGTGCGTGATGTCGTGAGCCACCTCGTGGGGTTCGAGTTAATGCTTCTCGGAGAGCCCATGCCCACTAGTCCCGTCGAGCGACCGTCGTACGTGCGTAACGACATTGGAGCGTTGAACGAGGCCTTCGTGCAGGATCGACGAAGTCAGTCGGCTCGCGACTCGGTGGAGGAGTTTCGACACGTCACGCAGCGCGCTCTAGAACGCTTGGTGGCACTGGAGGACGACGAGTGGGAGCGAATCGGGTGGAGTCCCGAGGGTGAAGCGCCGTATCACCGCTTTATGGAGACGCGGCTCCTCGATTCTTGGATTCACCTCCAGGACATTCGAGATGGCCTGGCCATGCCGAGCGACGATCACGGGGTGGGAGAAGAAGTGGTACTCAACCGTTTCGAGGCGGCCCTGCCCTACGTGATTGGGAAGCGAGCTCAGGCGCCGGAGGGCTCACGAATCCGCGTGAATATCACCGGCCGACTCGCACGGACGACCGACATCGTGGTGCGCGACGGACGCGCCGTCGCTGCCGACACGGCGGGGGAGCCACTCCTCGAAATCACCACACCGGCGGCAATCTTTTGGCGTCGTGCGGCGGGGCGAATCACCGCCGCCGCCTTTCTCGAGGCCTCCGCGACGGATGTACGGGGGGATCGTGACATCGCTCGGCGCATCGCCGAGGGTCTGGCCATCATGATTTAGGTGTTCTGGGTCCCGGTGCGGGGTGGTCCGCCGGGCGAGAGGGTGAGTCGCAGGGTCTAACCTTGAGGGTCTTATGCAAGCATCCGCTACCACCCTGGACAACAATCGCGTCAAGCTCACCGTTGAGGTGGAGGAGTCGGCCGTCGAACTCGCCGTGGATGCCACCGCCAAGGCCTTCGCCAACGACATCTCGGTCAAGGGATTTCGCAAGGGCAAGGCGCCACGAGCCCTCATTGAGTCGCGACTAGGTGGCCCCCGCGTTCTTCGCGCCGAAGCCCTGAATGCGGCACTTCCTGATTTTTATGCGCGGGCGGTGGCCGACACGTTGATTGACCCCATCGGTCAGCCTCAGATTCACATTGTGTCGGGCGAAGTCGACGGTGGCGTGGTGTTCGAAGCCGAAGTCGAAGTCCGACCCGAGCTCTCGATTGGCGGACATCGCAATCTGACGGTCACGATCCCTGCTCCGTACGCCTCCGACGAGGACATTGATGCGCGCGTAAAGAATCTCCTCACCGCCGATGCCGAACTTCAGTCGGTTGATCGGGGCGTCGCGACCGGAGACTTCGTGCGACTTCACGTCGTCGGCGTTGACCCCGCCGATGAAGAGAACAACATCGATATCGATGACTACACCTACGAGGTGGGTACCGACCGTCTTACTGATGGTGTCGATGAACTGATGCTGGGACTGAAGGCCGGCGAGACCTTGGAGAACATCGGGCGCGGTCCCGGCGGTGTGCCGATGACGTGGAAGTTCACGATTCACGAAGTCAGTGAGCAGGTTCTGCCCGAACTCACGGACGAGTGGGTCGAGGCCAACACCGAGTACGCCACCGTGGCCGCGTTGCGCGAGGGCCTCTCTGAGGAGATCACGAAGCGCAAAATTGTCGAGGCGCAGATGTCGCGACGCGACGCGACGCTGCAAGCTCTCGGCGACCTGCTGGACGAGGCACTGCTACCCGCGACGCTGATTGCGACCGAAACGGAGTATCGCTTACACGACTTAGAGCACCGTCTCTCAAATCAGGGACTTGACGTCCAGACATTTTTGCGCGTGACGAATCAGACCATTGAAGAGCTCAGCACACTGATGACGAATGACGCACAGCGGGCCGTGCGTATCGACCTCGCCCTGCGGGCCGTCGCGCGAGCAGAGGGTCTCGAGGCGACGGATGACGAAGTGAACGAAGAACTGGTCACCACGGCGGAGTCCATGGGTGCCGATGTTGAAATGCTCCGTGACAACCTGCGTGATAACGGACGGGTCGTCGCCTTTCGTGCCGAAGTGACCAAGCTGAAGGCGTCACGTTGGCTCTACGACAACGTGACCTACGTCGATCCCAGCGGAGTCGGTATCGATAAGTCTCTCTTTGAAACCAATCAATCTGACGCGTTCGGTAACTAGGGGTCGGTAGGGTAAGTCCGATGAACAGTTCCTATCGTTTCAACAACTATCTCGTCCCCACGGTCGTCGAGTCGTCGTCACGCGGTGAGCGGGCCTACGACCTCTACTCCCGACTGCTCCGCGAGCGCATCATCTTTCTGGGCACTCCCGTCGACGACACGGTGTCGAACCTGATTTGCGCTCAGATGCTGTTTTTAGAGTCTGAAGACCCCGATAAGGACATTCACCTCTACATCAACTCGCCTGGGGGAGACATCACCGGCCTGCTCGCCATTTACGACACCATGAAGTACATCAAGCCGGATGTTTCCACCTTCTGCTTCGGTCAAGCCGCCTCCGCCGCCGCCGTTCTGCTGGCTGCTGGTACGAAGGGCAAGCGCTACGCCCTGCCGCACGCTCGCGTTCTGCTCCACCAGCCGTGGGGCGGAGTGGGGGGTCAGGCGTCCGACATTGAGTTGCAGGCAAAAGAAATCTTGCGAATGCGAGACCTCCTGAATGAAATGCTGGCCGTCGATACGGGTCAAGACGTTGCGCGAATCGCTAAAGATACCGACCGCGACTTCATCATGACCTCCGACGAAGCCGTGCACTACGGCGTCATCGATGAAGTGATCAGCCGCCGGGCATAAACACCAATTTGACCGACTTTCGGTCTACGCTCTGCGTTCGGTGGTTTCGGAACGTCTTTTTCACATCACACGAGCCGTGCGACTCGCGCTTGGCCTCACCCTGATGATTGCGGCATCGTCCGTTGTCAGTGTCCTCTGGCCCCATGGAGCACAAGCCGGAGCGGGTCAGAGCGCGCTGGTGACGGTCTCGCCGTCGACCCAAACCCACGCGTCGGGCACCGTTTTCACCTACTCCATCGCCCTGTCGTGTCAAGGTACCGCCGGATCGCAGTGCGGTCCGAATGCCGAGCTTCGAATTCCACTGTCGACGTCGACCACACCGTCCATGACCTCGGGGCAGTGGACGTACGCGGCTACGAGTGGCAGCGTCGGATTGATATCGGGTACCCCGGCCGTCTCGGGGACCGACTATGTGATCGGTCTGAACGACGCAATTTTTATCGCGGGCTATTCCGGCACCGTCACTCTTTTGATAACACCCCCGAATGTGGTGACGCCCAACCACACGTCGTGGAGTATTTCTCCCAGTGTGAGTG
Organism: uncultured bacterium; assembly: GCA_963977995.1. Lineage (GTDB taxonomy): Bacteria > Actinomycetota > Acidimicrobiia > Acidimicrobiales > RAAP-2 > RAAP-2. Next base: position 9,193 of record CAXBRG010000027.1, read on the forward strand.
GCGACACCATCACGACCGTCACGTCTCCGTCGGCGGCGGCCGCCACCGTGAGTGCCTCCCCGACACTGTCAGTGACGAGTGCAACACGTGATGGTGGGCAGGTCTATCAGATCAATCACGATGTCACCTTTAGCGTGGGCGTCAAGTGTTCGCAGACGGCATCGGGATCGCTACAGCTCGTCAGCTCGTCCATCGTTGACACAATTCCGAACAACACCACCTACGTGTCGTCGAGTCCCGCCGGGACCTACAACGCCGGCGCTCGGACGGTCACGTGGAGCGTCAGCGCCGGCCACGAAACCGACCTACCGACGGGGTGCGCCCCCACCGCCGCTGGACCAACGACCTACCTCGTGACGGTGCGCGCCCCCGCGACGGTGCCCGCCGTGCAGCCATCGACGAACCACGTGACGTTCAGCGGCGTGGGTCCCGATGCCACAGTTCCGGCGGGCGTCTCGTCGAGCACGTCCGCATCAACGGATATCAACTTCGTCCTCTTCCCGCCGCTCGACCCGGGCAACTACATGCAGGTCTATAAGTACGCCATGGGGCCGCTCGCTCAGGCCGGTGTGTCGAGCGGAAACCAGTACATCGCGACCTACGCCGGTAACTGGCTACCCACGGCCGCGAAGCCCGCCTTCGCCCCGAACTCGGCTCCCGCAAACTTCCGCGTCATGGTGTGGTCGGGCATGGTGAGTACGTACTACGCGCACATCGTGGATCCCTTGCCCTGCCTCGACAATCTCGTGGGCAATGTGTATTCATCGCCGTCCGTGTCCGCACCGGTGTGTGCCCACCCGGCCTTCATTACGTCCGTGATCGCGGTGCGCACCGACGGCGCCCCGACGGACATTCTCGGGGTGGGTCGGGCCGTGACGGGAGGCTGGCGACCAACGGCCACGTTGAATGATGGGTCGGACATCACCCTGTCGCCCATCGGAACGGTGACGAGCAATATGACCGTGGTCTACTTCGCCGTGCCGGCGGGCTCGACCGTGTCGAAGTTGAACTTCCCGGCCAATGCCAACTTGCGCGTGAGAACGCTGAACCTCCAATTCTTCGGTCACGCAGTGCAAGCCCTGTCGGAGCTCCACGGCGGTCTGAACGAACTGAAGAACACGGTCACGTTGTATCCCCAACTCACGCTGGGGACCGACCTGACACCCAAAACGGGCTTCGCGAGCCTGTTCGTCGTTCCGCCGCGGGTCCAACTGGGAATTTCGACGGCGTTCGGTGCTACCGGCGCGGCCGGTGGGGGAACAACCGCCATCACCCTGGCCGGCTCGGCCGCGATTCCCGCAGTGCCGACGCCTCACGACATTGTGATGACCGACCTCTTACCACTCGGAATGACGTGGTCGAATCCAGTGACCTCCGCCAACCTCACGCTCACCTCCGGAGGAACCGGCACAAGCAAGACGGTGTCCGCCACCATTTCGCGCACTACCGACTATCGCCATTCCGGTCGCGACCTCATTCGCATCACTCTTTCACGTTGGAACTTCGATAGTGCGGGGCAGTGGTCGATTGCTCTGCCCGCCACCTTGATCAAGGTGACCACGCCCACGGACTACGGCGTGTATTCCAACACGTCGGAGATCTTCCAGTTTGGGGTGGCGCCGGGTCAGCTGCACGCGGCGTGCGCCACGCCCGGACAAGACAGCGGCGGTGTGTCGACAACCGAACTGTTGTCGGATAATCACGAGGACCTCGCCGGCGACGGGAAGCTCTCCGAGCAGTTCTGTCGCGCCCGTGCGTCGATGGCAATTACAACCGCTGGTGCGGCCTTCTCGCTCACGAGCACGGTGCTCGGTGATCTCGATGCGGTGGCGAAAGGGGCCCTCGGTATTGGCGAGACGGGACCTCGGGGTACCGGAGTCTTCTCGTTGCGATGGAACAATGTGGGATCCGACACTCTGTCGAACCCCGTGGTGTACGACATCCTCCCGTACGTGGGTGACGTGGGCGTGAGCGCTGGTCAAAGCGCTATCGATCGCGAGAGTGACGTCGCGACCACCTTCGTCAGTGTGACGCACGGCAGTGGCGTGTCGGTCTACTACTCAACCTCAAGTAACCCGTGCCGACCGGAGGTGTACGCCAACGCGTCAAATTCCAGTTGTGTCGATTCGTGGTCGTCAACGGTGCCCAGTCCCGCGAGTGCGGTCAAGTCGTTGAA
>CAXBRG010000028.1:0-11072 GCA_963977995.1 uncultured bacterium
CTTCACCTATGACTTCTCAGCCATCCGAGTCCATCTCTCCCGACGAAGTGCTGCCGCCACAGGGCACTGACGAGACCACGGAGACCGAATCTCCCGACTTCATCTCGCAACCGGCCAAGGTGATGCGAATCGGTTCCATGGTGAAAAATCTGCTCGACGAGGCGCGTAGCGCGCCTCTTGATGAAGGTGGGCGGCGCCGGCTGAAGGAGATCTACGAACAGTCCGTACGAGAACTCTCCGAAGCACTCTCGTCCGATCTGTCGGCCGAGTTATCACGCATGGTGTTGCCCTTTACCGATGAAGTGCCCAGCGAGTCCGAACTGCGCGTCGCCCAAGCGCAATTAGTGGGATGGCTCGAGGGGCTCTTTCACGGAATACAGGCATCCCTGTTCGCGCAGCAAGCCGCCGCTGCCGCCCAATTGGAGCAGATGCGACAGCGCGAACTGACGTCCTCTGGCACTACCGTCACCACCCCCGGCACGTACTTATAGTTCCCGAAATGACGCTGAACTGCCCGCGCCGAGCGATAGCGTCGCAGTCCCGTCCACTGGCTAATCGAGATAGCGACACATGAGCACCGACAGTTTCGTTCACCTCCATAATCACACGGAGTACTCGATGTTGGACGGTGCGGCTCGAGTGAGCGACATGGTGAAAGCGGCCGTAGCCGACGGGCAGCCAGCTATCGGCATCACCGACCACGGCAATATGTACGGCATTTTGGACTTCTACGACACGTGTCGGAAGAACGATGTGACGCCCGTCATCGGCCTCGAGGCGTACATGTCGGCCACGTCACGTTTTGATCGCCCCGCCCGACGGGGACGCATTGATGACGGTGGTGGTGATTCGGAGGGTGGCGCGAAGCTCTATAACCACCTCACTCTGCTTGCCGAGAGCACGGCCGGATATCGCAACCTCATCCAACTGTCGTCACTCGCGTTTCTCGAGGGTTACTACTACAAGCCGCGACTGGACTGGGAACTACTCGAGCGCTACCACGACGGTCTGATTGCCACGAGCAGCTGCCTCTCGGGAGTGGTCCTGGAGGCACTCTTGAACGGGCAAGACGATCGCGCCCTGGAGCTCGCGGGTCGCCTCCAGGACATCTTTGGTCGCGACAATTTTTTCATCGAAATTCAAGACCACGGTATTGATAAGCAGATTCGGACCAACCCCCAACTCCTCGAGATTTCCCGCAAGTTGAATGCACCTCTACTCGCGACGAACGACATCCACTACGTCCATCGAGAGGACGCGGATGCCCACGACGCACTGTTATGCGTGCAAACGGGTTCCCTCATGAGCGATCCGACGCGGTTTCACTTCGACTCTCATGAGAACTATCTCAAGAGTGCGGCTGAGATGCGGTATCTCTTTCGCGACCTCCCCGCGGCGTGCGACAACACATTGTGGATTGCGGAGCGAGCGAACGTCACCATCTCGAAAGATAACGATGCACTGCCACAGTTCCCAGTGCCCGAAGAGTTCCACCGCTCGACGCCGGCGGAGTCAGCAAACGACTATCTCCGCTCACTAACGCTCCAGGGTGCTCGCAATCGGTATGGCGACTCGCTCCCCGATGACGTGTCTGATCGCATCAACTACGAGCTCACCGTCATTGCGGATATGGGTTTCTCGGACTACTTCCTCGTGGTGTGGGACCTCATTCGCTTTGCCCGCGAGCAGAAGATTCGGGTGGGGCCGGGTCGAGGTTCAGCGGCAGGTTGTTGCGTGGCCTACTGCCTCGAGATTGTCGACATCGATCCCATCAAGTACGGGCTCATCTTTGAGCGATTCTTAAACCCCGGACGGAAGCAAATGCCGGATATCGATATGGACTTTGATGAGCGATTCCGCGGTGAAATGATTAAGTACGCCGCGGAGCGCTACGGCTCCGATCATGTCGCCCAGATCGTTACGTTCTCCACGATCAAAGCTCGGGCTGCCGTCCGAGATGCCGCTCGCGTGCTTGGCTTCCCCCCGGGCACGGGCGACCGCATTGCTCGGGCCATGCCACCTCTGTTGATGGGTAAGGACGTACCACTCGCGGCCTGCTTAGAACCCTCACCCGGCTTTGAAGATCGATTTGGAGAAGCCCAGGCGTTACGCGACATGTACGAGACAGACGGCGACGTCAAGAAGACCATTGATGTCGCGTTAGGGCTCGAAGGAAAACGGCGCCAGGACGGAATTCACGCCGCCGCGGTGGTCATTACCAAAGACCCGGTGACTGAGTACGTGCCGATTCAGCGCAAGCCCGCGGGCGGCGCCGCCGACGATGCGCCGGTCGTGACGCAGTACGAAATGCACGGTATCGAGGATCTCGGGCTGTTGAAGATGGATTTTTTGGGTTTGAAGAACCTGGCCATCATCGAACGATGTCTTGATCTCGTGGAGCTGCGGACGGGGGAGCGCCCCGATATTGATCACGTCCCCCTCGATGACAAGGACGTGTTCTCCATGTTGCAGCGCGGAGCGTCCATGGGACTCTTCCAGCTGGAAAGTCCCAATATGCGCGACCTCATGCGTCGACTGGCTCCCACCTCATTTGATGACATCGCCGCACTCGTGGCTTTGTATCGTCCCGGCCCGATGGGCGAACGAACCCACCACGAATACGCGGACCGCAAGAACGGGCGCAAAGCCGTCCAGTTCGACCACCCGGATCTGGCGAGTGTTCTTGACGAAACCTATGGCCTGATGATCTATCAAGAAGACATCATGAAAGTGGCCACCACCATTGCCGGCTACTCCATGACCGAAGCGGACAATCTTCGCAAGGCGTGCGGAAAGAAGATTCGCGAGATGATTGCCGCCGAGCGGGAACGCTTCGTTCGTGGTGCGGAGAGCAACGGATACGGGGGCGAACTCGGGACCTTGTTGTTTGACAAGATCGAACCATTTGCCGACTACGCCTTTAACAAATCGCACGCCTACGGCTACGCCCTCTTGGCGTACCAAAACGGTTGGTTAAAGGTTCATTTCCCACTCGAGTACATGTCAGCGGTCTTGACGTCGTCCAAGGACGATCAAACCAAAGTTGCCCAGTATCTCTCGGAGTGTCGATCCATGGGCATTCGCATTCGAGTCCCTGACGTCAATGAATCGCTGGTGGACTTCGCCCCAAGCACGACACGCGAGAGGACCATCAACTTCGGTCTGTCAGCGGTTCGCAACGTTGGCGTCGCTCTGGTTGAAAAAATTGTGGCCGAACGTGAGGCGAACGGACCGTTCAGCGACGTCTACGACTTTGTCCGCCGGGTGGATCCCGCGGTACTGAATAAACGAACGATGGAGTCTCTCGCGAAGGGCGGCGCTTTTGACTCCCTCGGTGTGCCGCGTCAAGGTCTCACGTTGGTCCTCGATGAGTTGATTGAGCGCACGATGGACCGGCGTAAAGACCTCACGCACGGCATTTCTACGTTGTTTGCTTCCCTCGATGACGCCGGCGACTGGAGCGGCACTGACGTCGCCATCCCTGATCGAGAATTTTCCAAAGAAGAGAAGTTGAACTTCGAGCGTGAGATGCTCGGGCTCTACGTCTCGGATCACCCGCTCCTAGGTATCGAACGGGCTCTCGCTCTCCATTCTGATATGAGCATTGCCGACCTCCACGACGCCGTCTCGGAGAATGGATCGCAAATCATCACACGGATTGCGGGCATCGTTACCGAAGTCACCACCAAAGTGTCAAAGGCAAATAAACCATTTGCCCAGATTGTGGTTGAGGACCTCTCGTCGTCCGTCGAAGTCGGGATCTTCGGCAAGGTGTACACCGATACATCCCTTCACCTCGTAAAGGATGCGGTCGTCAGCATCAAGGTCCGTGTTGAATCTCGCGACGAACGAATTCGAGCTTCCGCTATGGAGGTCACGGCGCCGCGAATTCGATCGTTGAGCCAAGACTTCGTGGTTTTCAACTTTGATGGACCTCTCGCCACTCCGGAGGGTCTGCAGAAACTTCGCGAAATCTTGGACCGACACCCCGGACGCTCCGAGGTCTATTTGACCGCCCCTCAATCGGCGAAACAGTTTCGATTGGGGAGTGATATCCGCATTGACATAGAGAGCGCTGCCGGCGAACTTCTTACAGTCTTTGGGGGCAATATTTTCCGCACCGACGTCCCTTCGAAGGGGGGTGCCGGTTCGCCGTAGAATGGTTGACCTATGGCGATGACGGTGACGACGAAAGATACGACGGCTCTCACGGATAGTGATCTCGCCGAGATGGCAGATCTGTGTGCGAATCGCGATCCACACTTTGACATCGGTTTTCTATCGAAGCAGCGTGAAGATTGGGTACTCGTCACGCACGCTCGTGAAGGTAACAAGTTGCGGGGCTATAGCTTTTGTACCCTCGAACGCATTGGTGGTACCCCCGCGCTCCTCGTTGGTGTTGCACTCGTTGATCGCAACACGAAGAGCGATCAGACGCTCAAGGCTCTGCTACACGATCAGTATCGTCGGGCCCTTTTGGCATTCCCAGACGAGGACGTCCTCTTGGGAACACGGTTACTGTCGGCCGACGGCTTCCGTGCGTTTACCGGTCTGACGGATATCGTTCCGCGACAGGGCTACAAGCCCACCGGCGAAGACCGCGCGTGGGGGCGTCGCCTCGCGAAGCGCTTCGGCGGTGAGCGCGATTTTGACGATCAGACATTCGTTCACTCGCTGTCCGATCTTCCCGTGGGTGGTCTGGATTACGTGGCGGCGAAGGCTGCGCTTCCCGAAGGTGTTGCGGGCTTCTTCAAGGGCCTCAAGGCGGCGAAGGGTCAGCGCCTGATTGTTTTCGGTTGGGCCATGGCGGAGGACTTGGCGTCGGGGAAGTTGCCCAAGTAACTATGCGCGTGGGATGAGTCCCGTGCAGGTTTTATAACAGTGTCCGTCGACGGGTTGCGAAAGACTCGCGAGCACGTAGGCCGGCTTGAAGCCCAACGCACCGGCGAGATCTTTTCCTGAGAGTGAAAGTCGACGCGTGGCATCGATGGCGCGGACCGCACTTTGGTCTTCGCAGAGGAGCCACACGTCATCGAGCTCGAATCCAAATCGCACCCACGTTGATCCGTCTTCGGGTCGTCGGAGAAGCTGAGGTCCTCGATCGACCACCAACACGGCCACACTGGGGCGTTCGCCACGAAACTCCCAATAGGGGGCTGACGGTCCACGGAAACCAAACAGGGGTCCGTCTGTGGGGGCGACAACATTCGCAAGAAGCTTCTTCACCATTCGCCCCCGAAGAATCCCCACTTGCCGAGGGAGGTCGGCGACGGTAATCGCCTCAGGTTGAGCGAGGTCGTCATCGGCGGGATCATCCGCAATCACTGTTTGCACCACGCTAAACATCTGGAGGTCGGTATCGGTGCCGGGAGGCCACGGTATTCGCCAGCGCATGAGGGCTCCCGAAGCCAAGTCGATAACGGTGGTGTCTTCGGCGGTAGAACCGATGACGAGGCCGTAGACCGTGGCGCCGGGAGTGACGGCGGCCAGGGTACGTTGAGGAATTGACTTCACAAAACGGCGCGTTTCAATACGCTCGGTATCGCGACGCCACTTCATTGTTCCACCACGGTACCGAATTCGCGCAGTTGAGCGATGAGTTCATCGTGGTTGCGAGCGGGAAGTTGGCACGTTCCCCCCTCGCAGAGATAGATGGCACCCTGACGCCGCCCCTCGAGAAGGGGTGAGCCTCCGTCGCCCCGCACGATGACGGAGTGGGGGATGTGGGAGCGGCGAAGCACGTCCGCCCAGTCCGGCGTCGGTCCGGGAATCACGATTTGGCGAGGCTGCTGGGCGATTCCGAGTGCGTTGATGAAGTCCGGCACGGCACTCGGGTGTTCGCGGGCCATGCCCCCGACGAGGTCAACAAGGCGCTCCGTGGTGGCACGGTCGATGGGATTGGCGGTTATGGCGGCGAGTTCGGCGAAAGCGTGTGTGGCAATGGAGTGCGATGCCGGCACGGCGCCGTCAAAGATTTCCTTCGGGCGCCACGCCAGGTCCGTGACATTATCTCGTGTCGTATAGAAGCCCCGACCGTCCTTGATCAACGACAGGTCCTCACTATTGCCGTCCCAGTAGTGCGTACGCAGTTCCGACGCGATGTCGCTCACCGTGTGAAGAAACGCATCGGTGCCGGTGGCTTGATACAGGGCCAACCCCGCTCGCATGAACCAGGCGAGATCGGCGCTGGTGGCGACGGCCGTTCGAGCGTCGGTCCGCCACCAATGGTTCCCGTCCCAGTGGGACTCGAGCAGACTGTCCCACGTTGTTACTGCACACGTCAGATGGCGGGGCTCACCAGAGGCCACGAGGGCCACTATCGCCATTGCATTCCATTCAAGAACGACTTTTTCATCGCGCCCCGGCTGGACTCTCCGGTCTCTCGCTTGCACCAGTGCGTCGATGGCGGGCATCAACTCGGTGGGCGGTGTAAACGGCTCGCCATCACGCAACGTAGGAATGAGGCGACCTTCGAACACGCGAGAGCGGTCGAAGCTGTACCGCTGAACAATCGGAATAACGAGATGCTCAAGGCCTGCTGTCACTAGGGTCTCGCGGACCTCGTCCACCGTCCACGTCACGTGACGTCCTTCGTGTCCGCCCGCATCGGCATCGAGTGATGACGCAAAGCCGTTGCCGAGCCAGAAGCGGCTCATCATGGCGTCGAGAGTTCGAAGGGCGACGTCACGCCATTGCGAATCTCCGCCGACGGCGCGATGGGCGTGGAGATAGACGGCGGCGAGAAGGGCCTGATCGCTCAACATCTGTTCAAAGTGGGGAACGTGCCACTCACCATCGACGCTGTACCGAGCGAAGCCACCTCCGAGGTGGTCGTACAGGCCGCGTCGGCACATGGCGTTGAGTGTTCGCTCGATGGCTTCTCGCGCTCCCGGCGTATCGATGTGGTGAAGCAGGGCAGTGATGAATGCCGGACGCGGAAATTTCGGAGCCGGCGAGAATCCGCCTTCGCCATCGCACCGGCCGAGCAGATCAGTGACGAGGAGTGCTTCGACTTCGTGTCGTGAGGGCGAATGGGGGAGAATTCGATCGACCACCGTGATCTCGTGAGCGATAGCCCGTTCAATCTGCTCCGCCTGATCGACGAGGAGTGCCTGCTGGGAATTCCACGCGTCGTGGAGTGCGTGTAACAAGCGTGGGAACCCCGGCGCGCCATGACGATCAACGGGCGGGTAGTAGGTCCCGGCCATGAACGGTCGTCCGTCGGGGAACATGAATACCGACATCGGCCAGCCACCGTGACCACTCACCGCCTGCGTCGCGGTCATGTAAATCGCGTCTACGTCGGGGCGCTCTTCTCGGTCGACCTTGATACTGACGAAATGCTCGTTGAGAAAATCCGCCACGACCGGGTCCTCAAAGGATTCGTGAGCCATGACATGGCACCAGTGGCACGCCGCGTAGCCGACGCTCAAGAACACCGGGACATTGCGGCGCTTCGCTTCATCGAAAGCCTCGTCGGACCACTCCCACCAGTCAACGGGGTTATCGGCGTGTTGACGCAGGTAGGCACTCGACGATGTCGCGAGGCGCCGGGGCATTACTGAAGCGTACCGACCTCTCGCTCGGAGCGGGTCTCCCCGCTCCGAGCGCTCCGGTTAGGCCGCGAGGTCGAACTGCCACTGCGACGGAATCACAATGGCTTGCGAGGCTGCGGCGTAGAGCTCGCTCGACAGAGATCCCGGCTGGCTAATGACGAGAACGTGCGTTCCGCGAGCTCGCCACTTTGCGGCAACGGGCGCAAAGGCCTTATCTCCCGAGCCGATAATGAGAGTCCCGATAGAAAAGTTCTCGAAGTGTTCGTCGAGATATCCCAAGAGTGCTCGTTCTGCCCCGTCTTTGCCAATTTCGTAGACCTGGCGGGCGCCTGGGTAGCACTGACTATTTTCCATAAATGGGAGTCCCGAGTAACTCGAACCCACGACCATATGACCCAACTGATTTCCCGTGAGGGCCTGAAGGGCGTGGAGCACCTGCCTCTTTCGGTCAAGTCGCTGAGGATTGCGCGGTTCAAGGGAACGGGTCAACCCGCACGCCAAGTTTTCGTGGTCAATCAACGTTACGGTGGAAATTTCTTGCATTTTTTTCTCCAAGTCTCTCGTGGCCGAACGGGGTGTTCGACCGTCTCTACGATGACAAATGCCTATGACACGGGCTCCTGGTGGTGTTCCTCCTATCGTGATTGTGTGAATATTTCGCTGGAGGGCAAAGTCGCACTCGTCACGGGGGCGAGCCGCGGTATCGGTCTGGCTGCCGCTCACCGCTTAGCCGCAGCCGGGGCGGCCGTGATGCTGACGTCACGGAGCCGTGAGAATCTCGACGAGGCGAGGGAGACCTTCCGCGGCACCGGTGCCAGAGTGGCCACGGTCACGGGCCACGTGGGGCGAAGCGACGACGCCGAAAGCGTTGTCGCCGCCACCATCGAGATGTTTGACCGCCTCGACATTTTGGTGAACAATGCGGCCACGAATCCATACTTTGGTCCCTTGGTTGATATCGATGACGTCCGGATGCAGAAGACCTATGAGATCAATCAAGCGAGCGTGCTGTATCACGTTCGCGCTGCGTGGCACCAGTGGATGAAGGAGCATGGCGGCGTTGTCGTGAATGTGGCCTCGATCGGCGGTCTCGGACCTGAGCCGGGAATCGGTTGGTACAACGTCACGAAGGCCGCCGTCATTCATACCACCAAGCAGTTGGCCTATGAGTTAGCTCCACGTGTGCGTGTGAACGCCATCGCCCCCGGACTCGTGCGTACCGAATTGGCCCGCGGACTTTGGGAGTCGCGCGAATCGGAAATCGTGAACCATATCCCCATGAAGCGCCTCGGCGAGCCCGACGACATCGCCACAGTGATCTTGACCCTTGCTTCCGATGCAAGCGCGTGGATGACGGGTCAGACCATTGTCGTTGATGGCGGGACTATCAATCAACCAACGGGTGGCGTGGGCTAGTTCAAGTCGCCGCGGCGAATCTTGCCATTCGTCGTTCGGGGAATGGTCCTCACAATCTCAACTTCTTTTGGTACGGCCCAACGTCCGAGAGCCTCACGAGCTCGATTGCGAAATTCGACCATGAGCTCCTCGGTTGATCGGTCGCTCACACACCACACGACGACCCGTTGTCCCCACTCGATATCGTCACGGCCGAACACCGCTACGTCGTCAACGCCAGGGCACGTACTCAACACCCTCTCTAAGTCCTCCGGCCACACTTTTTCCCCGCCGGACGTGATCACGTAGTCCCGTCGACCCCGCACCGATAGCCGTCCGTCACGGAACTCTCCAACGTCACCCGTCGGTAACCACCGACGACCACCCTCATCGAGGTACGTGGGGTCGCGCCCGTCACGAAACACGCGTAACAGCGTGGGCGACGCAACGTGGATTTCGTCGTCAACGATGCGTAGTTCGACCGACGGGAGGGCCAAGCCGTCATAGACCACCCCCGACCCCGTTTCGGTCATTCCCCAGGTGGTCACGACGTTCGGGGCCACCGAGGCGGGGGGTGGGCCACCGCCGAGTAAGACGACATCAAATCCCGAATAGTCCTCGCGATGTAACTGAGTGCGCACGACCGCCACATGAGTGGCACCCTGCCGTATCGCTTCGTCTGGAGTGGGAGCAAATATCGGAGTAGTGCCAGTAAAGAGGCAGCGAAGATAGACCGCCAAGCCTCCGATGTGCACGGGGGTGAGGCTGGCCCACCATTGAGGGGTCGCGGATCGTTGGAGCGCCGTTGTGGTGAGTTCGGCTGACGCCCGCAGCGCGTCCCAAGCGATGACGGCAGCCTTCGGAGTTCCGCTCGATCCCGACGTGAGAACGACAACGCCGTCTCCCTCCTCACTGGGATGGCCATCGGTGCATCGTCTCTCACCGAGGTCGGTGAGGTGGTGGGTGGGGCGAAGGGCGGTCATGACGTCGGCACGTCGTGTCGGGCTGTCGCGGGGGTCGAGAATGCAGACCGTGTCGCCATCGTCGAAACATTGTCGAAGAGTGTCGAAAAGTCGTTGACCGTTGGTCAACTCGAGGGCGACGACTTTCGGCATACTCTGAGACTACGAGCGCCGCCAACGTGCGCCGGAGAGGACGTCATGGCAACAGTGCGATACGAGCGCCGAATTGCGGCGCCCGCCGACACCGTGTGGAATGTGGTGAAAGATCCGGCGTCCATTCCTCAGTGGTTCCCCGGCATTGTGGGCTGTGACATGAATGGCAAAATTCGGACCATCCATCTCGCCAACGGTATTTCGATGCCGGAGGAGATCATCACGTCAGACTCCATCCTTCGCCGATTTGCTTATCGGATCACGTCACCGTTGTACTCATCACACCTTGGAACAATTGACGTCATCGAAGTCGGTGAGAACGATTCACTCTGCGTCTATTCGACGACGGCGGAGCCGGATGTGCTCGCTCTCGTGATTGGTGGCGGAAGTTACGCCGCCCTGGCCGAAATTGAGCGCCTCGCGCTCGCAGAGTCGTAAGGAACGACATGGGACGCAAGATTCTTTTTATAACAACTGACCAGCAGCGATTCGACACGCTGGGTTGCAATGGCGGCATCCTTTCTCGCACTCCGGTGGTCGATCGCCTCGCAGCGAACGGCATTCGCTATACCCGCGCCCAACCCGCTTCGGTCGTCTGCATGCCGTCACGGTCGTCCATGCTGACCGGCCAGTTTCCAACGACGCACGGTGCCTGGATGAATGGCGTGCCGCTGGCAGTTGACGCTCCCTCCTTCGCGGAGTCGCTTCACGATCAGGGCTATGCCACGAGTCTCATCGGCAAGGCCCACTTCGAGCCCTTCATGGATATCTTTGGTCGATACACCCCACTGGTGGAGCCCATCTCGCTCGATGAAGCCTTCCTCGATGTCACTGGATCGCGCAAACTCATCGGCGATGGTCCGACAATTGCTAAGAAAATCCGCGAGGATGTCTATAGCGAAGCTGGAATTACCTGCTCGGTGGGGATAGCGACTACAAAGTTCATCGCAAAATTAGCATCAGGTCGCTGCAAGCCAGATGGAATGCTTGAAATTACCCATGATCG
>CAXBRG010000029.1:0-10945 GCA_963977995.1 uncultured bacterium
GCCGCTGCCTTGCTCATCGGAATTGACGAGGTGTATGTGGTTGGAGGCGCCCAGGCGATCGCAGCGATGGCGTACGGCACGAAAACCATTCCCCGGGTTGACAAGATCGTTGGTCCAGGCGGTGGTCCCGTCAATGACGCAAAACTGCTCGTCAGTCGCGATGTCGCAATCGATCTCCCTGCCGGTCCGAGTGAGGTTGTTGTCGCTGCGGACGCCGGAGTTGAAGAGTCGCTCATCGAACAAGAACTTGCCGCTCAACTCGAACACGGTCCTGATTCGCGGGCATTCGTCGTCCGCGTTGGCGATGACACCACGGCGGCCCTCGATGAAATCAATGGCTACGCCGCCGAACACGTGGCGCTCATCGGGCCAAAAGCCGAGGCCCTCGCCAATCAGATTCGAAATGCTGGTGCAGTTTTTGTCGGGAAGTACGCCCCCGTGCCGGCCGGCGATTACGCAACGGGCGGGAATCACGTTCTCCCAACTGGGGGTTGGAGTCGATCCGTGGGCGGACTTGGTATAGAAACCTTTATGAAGACGGTGACGGTTCAGCGAATCTCGCAAGAAGGTTTGGAACTGCTCGCACCGACCATTGAAGCCCTCGCCGAAATCGAGGGTCTCCCGAACCACAAAGCGACGGCCCGACGATGAAACAATCGCCTCCACCACTTGACGCCTATCAGTGGCCCCCTTCTACCGACGAACTCGCGCGGCGTGTTGGGCTCGACCCCGCGCAAATGGTTCGATTCGATGGCAATGTTCCTGCGATGCCGCCCGTTACGGCGCGCCCCGGGACGATCGCACGCGCGTTAGCGGATGTGAATGAATACGACCGAGGTCGTTATCTCGACCTTCGCCGTGCCATTGCGAACTATCACGGCGTGGGCGTGGACCAGGTTGTTCTGGGGGCGGGTAGTGATGAACTGATTGTCACCTGCGCGCGCCTCTTCGCCCTCAACGGAACGGTGGCAACTGTTCCCGGGAACTCATATTCCATGTATCGCTTTGCCGCCGGCATGGCCGGCGCATCAGTGGTCGAGGATCCCGAGCAGGCCGATCTGGTCTTCGTCTGTCGGCCAAATAATCCCACGGGTGAGCTCCCGGAGATTCCGACCGTGACGGGTCAGTTAGTCATCGATGAGGCCTACGCCGATTACGCCGGAGTGTCGGCAATGGACTCAATTGATGACGGCATCATCATCCTCCGCACCTTTTCGAAGGCGTTCGGTCTTGCCGGTGCACGAGTCGGCTACGCCGTGACGACACCCGAGCTCGCACAAGCTCTCGCTGCTCGTGTTCCACCACTATCAGTGTCTGCCTTGAGCGCGGCACTTGCTCTCGCTGCAATCACCGCGCCACTCGATGTCACCGACCAAATCGCCGAGCGTGAACGTCTTGCGGAGGAATTGACAAAGTGCGGGCTAATTCCACTTCAATCATGGACCAATTTCCTTTATATCCCGATGGAGTCGCCGGAGACGTACGTCGAAGGTCTCTTGCCGTACGGTGTTGTCACTCGGGCCTACCCCGGTGCCCTTCGCATTTCGGTTCGTGATCAGCTGGACGACGACCGACTGCTTGCGGCTATTCGTGATTTTCAAAGTGGAACGCCACCTCGCAACGTACCGACCTTGTTTCGTCGGGCCACCGCTGAGACAAGCTTGGCAATCCGCCTTCGTATTCCTGGGCAAAGTCGAGTCTTTATTTCAACAGGCCAGGGTTTCTACGATCACATGATTCAGCAGTTGGCCTTTCACGGTGGCTTTGATCTGCGCATTGAGGGCGTCGGGGATCACGAGACGGGCGATCACCACACCGTTGAAGACACGATGCGTGCCCTGGGTGACGCCTTTGCGACCACATTGGGTGATCGCAAAGGCCTGGCTCGCTATGGCGAGGCGAGGGTTCCGATGGACGAAGCGCTCGCGCACGCTGTTGTTGACCTTTCGGGCCGACCGATGGCGACCATCTCCATTAATCCCGATCCCGGAATGGCGGCGCACGCGCTGGAGTCATTTGTACAGCAAGCGAAAATCACGCTTCACGTAACGGCAACGGGGACGAACGCTCACCACGTAGCGGAGGCCTCATTTAAAGCTGTCGGCCGGGCACTCGCCGAGGCTCTCCAACGAGAAAGTGGTGGTATCAAATCCACGAAGGGCTCTCTCTAGTGGAGGTTATGGTCGTCGACTACGGAGCGGGAAATACGCGATCGGTCTGTGCGGCCCTTCAACGGCTGGGGCACCGATTTGTCGTCACGAGCGATCCGCGCGCGATTTCGGGGAGCGAATATGTCATCCT
The DNA here is from genome assembly GCA_963977995.1 of uncultured bacterium. Classification (GTDB taxonomy): domain Bacteria; phylum Actinomycetota; class Acidimicrobiia; order Acidimicrobiales; family RAAP-2; genus RAAP-2. Next base: position 2,302 of record CAXBRG010000029.1, read on the forward strand.
GCCCGGAGTTGGTTCGGCGCGGTCGGCGATGAGTCACCTCACTCACTCGGGGGCCACGGCAGCACTCCGTCAGCGGTTCGCTGACCACGACCCGATGTTGGGAATTTGTCTCGGGATGCAGTTGGCGGTGACCTCATCGGACGAGGACGGCGGTGTGGGTGGCCTCGATCTCTTTCCGGGGCGAGTTCATCGTCTCGACGGCCAGCGAGTTCCTCGACTGGGTTGGTGCATGGTCGAGCCACTCGGCGACGCGATGTACTTTGCGCACAGCTACTCCGTGACGAGTGCGTCAGCTACTCATCTCAGCGACGGTATTACGGCGATTGTTGAAAACGGATCGTTTCTTGGATGCCAGTTTCACCCTGAAAAGAGCGGTGACGCTGGCCTGACTTTTCTAGAACGATGCCTTTCCCTCGCATAATTCCCTGCCTGGATATGGCTCGTGGACGGGTCGTGAAGGGCGTCAGCTTTGAGGGTCTGCGTGATGTCGGCGACCCTGTCGAGTTGGCGCAGTACTACTCATCAGGTGGCGCCGATGAGCTTGTCCTCTTAGATATCGCGGCCACCCCCGACGGAGCGTCCACGATGCTCGACATCGTCAGTGCCGTCGCCGAATCAATCACCATTCCCTTCACCGTGGGTGGCGGCGTGCGAAGTCTTGACGATGCCGCGGCCATCATTGAGTCCGGTGCCGATCGCGTCTCAGTAAATTCCGCTGCTCTCGCGACACCTGATCTCATAACCCGCATAGCGGAACGTTTTGGTTCCCAAGCGGTCGTGGCAGCGATTGACGCCGGTGACGGTGTTGTTCACACCCATGGCGGGCGACGCCCCACCTCGGTCGCCACTCGCGACTGGGCCGTTACGGCATGGCAGATGGGAGCGGGCGAGATTCTGCTCACCTCGATACGACAAGACGGACAACGCACCGGCTTTGATCTTGCGTTAACGGCCGAAATTCGTGCTGCCGTTTCAATTCCCGTCATTGCCTCTGGCGGAGCCGGCTCGGCAGCGCACGTGGCCGCGGCATTACGTGTTGCCGATGCCGCTCTCGTGGCGTCAATTGTTCACGAAAATCCCTCGGGCCTCGCGGGACTACGTCGCGATGTTGAACGAGAAGGAATAACGTTGCGACCTTGGAAGGAATGAAATGGAAGCCAACTTACGAGCAGCGGTGATTCAAGACGATAACTCCGGTGAGATTTTGATGTTGGGGTGGATGGATGAGGAGGCGTACGAGAAGACCCTATCGACAGGGCTCGTTCACTTTCACTCTCGTTCTCGGCAACAACTGTGGATGAAGGGCGAAACCTCGGGTCACACCTTGGCTCTGCGTAGCGTGGCGGCGGACTGCGACAACGACGCCGTACTCGTGCGCGTCGTCCCGAACGGACCAACGTGTCACGACGGTACGGCATCGTGTTTCGCCCCGTGGCTCTGGCGCAAAATTGTGCAACGAAGCCACGATCGTCCCGAGGGCTCGTACGTGACGCAACTTCTCCGAGACGGTACGCCGGCCGTGGCACAAAAGGTTGGCGAGGAGGCGACCGAGGTGGTCGTTGCGGCGCTGTCCGAATCTGACGAACGCGTTGTATCGGAAGTTGCGGACTTGTGGTTTCACACCTTGACGCTTCTAGCCTCTCGCAACATTGACCTCACTGCAATTGAGGCCGAGTTGCGCCGACGCGACCACTGATTGATACCCTGCCCGTATGCGTGATCGTTGGCACCGGGTCTGGTGGGGTCTTCGACAAGAGTTCACCTGGGGCTACGAGGAGCTCGTTGAGGGCCGCTGGATGTGGTGGGTCAACGTCGTGGCGTATCGCATCATGGCGGTGTGGCCGTGGCTGGCTCGCACGTACGGTTCGCCACATACGAAGCGATATTTTCGACTCGTCACGCGGCGTGGTGTCGTGCTGTACTACCGCGCCCACCGAGGAGATGTCCAAGGTATTCGTGAGGTTTTCATCGATGAGATCTATCGACTCCCGTCTGGTGTTGCACCTCTTTCGTTACTCGATCTCGGTGCGAACATTGGTCTCGCCACCGTCTGGTGCGGCACCACGTACCCCTTGGCACACATTGTCGCCGTCGAACCCATGCCGGAAAATGTCACGCTGTTGCGGCGCAACGCCACGGCTAACGGATTACCAATCGAGATCATTGCATCAGCCGTGGGTCCAGAGTCGGGGGTGGCACGCTTTTCGGTGACGGGTACCACGAATATGGGACGTGTTACGTCCGATGGTGAGTTGGAAGTACCGGTCGCGAGCTTGGTCGAGGTCCTCCAACACCTTCACCTCGAACCGGCACTACTCAAAATGGACATTGAGGGCATGGAAGGCCCGCTACTCACGGAACGTGACCCGGCGTGGGTGCAAAAGTTTTCTGCTGTTGTAATGGAGATGCACCCGGAGTATGTCAATGTTGATCAACTCGTGCGTATCGTTTCGGATCAAGGGTTTGCCTACACGCCGAGTTATGAGTTGACGTCAGGGTACCGAAGGAAGAAACGAGAACGGCTGTTCGTTCGTACCTCTTAAAACTCGTCGTCCTCGGGCAGGCGGTACGTAGATTCACGCTCATCGTTGAATTCTGACAGCGTGTTCCACGTCTCGTCGGTCTCGTACAGACCAGTGACGAGCGCCAGGGCGCTCGTCATCGATTCAAAAGAGTGGTTCGACCGAATGACAACTTTTACGGTGTCGTAGAGGACATCGATAAAGATCCACGTCTCCTCGCCCTTCACGGCGAAAAGGAATGTTGGCAACTTGCTGTGGCTGTGGTAGCGATCAAGGACTAAGCGCTCGTCGACCGAGAGGCGACACAGTGCCTCATTGAGATCGTCAAGATCTTCCGTGATGGAAAAGCGAGTGGGCTTCGAGGCGAATTCAGTCTTCATCTCTTCGTACAGGTCGACATTCGGGTTGCTCATGGGTGTCCTTTCGGGTCTCGGACCCCGAGTATGACTCCCCCCTATGACTTCGCCGAACGCCGCCAGGGAAGGAAGGGGAGTACCACGATCATCAGGGCAAACACAACCTGAACGACAATCATCCACGGTTTCCCCCACGCCTTCGCCAGAACGTCGCCCACTTGATATTCGGCCACGGTGGCGGCGGCGACGTAGCCGGTGTAGCTGATGGCCCGACCGACGAAAAAGGCCACGCCGAGTGGCAGAAGCCGAACATGGACTAGCCCCGCGGCCACAAAGAGCTGTCCTGACGGGAGTGGCGACACAACGAAAATGGCAACCAGCGCGAAGAGTCCCTTCTCATGGTTTTCTAAAAAGTGATGAACTGCCTCGAGATTTTCTCGCGCCCGCTGCGGAATCCAGTGGGTGAAGTGCCGTGATACTCGCGCCAAGGTGAGTCGGCCCGCCGTGGCCGCCACGGCACCACACGCGACAAGAGCGACGGGATCAAGATCCCACCGAAATTTTGCGACAACGAGCACAATCCACACGGGTGGACCAAAGATGGGTAGTAGAGCCACGCCGAAGACAACGGCAATCAACACGACATAGGACATCACCCCTCTAGGTTAGAGACCCGCCGGAATGGGTTCACGAGCGCCGTGGTGGAACGTTGCGGTCAGATGACGCTGAGGACGTACTCAGTCAATGGGATTGTCACGTTTCGTAACACACGAGACACGGCCCCCTGTGTTCAATTTAGATTTCGGAAGTTGAGCGCGATCCCAGAGTCTGCTGTACATCAGGTACAGCAAAATTTCGACCACCGGCAATTTTGTCAGTGACGTGTTGACCGAGAGTCGTTACCCCGTACTGCGCCGGATTGTCGGCGGATACAAATTGGGGGAGAGGGGCGAGGGTCGTAGCAAAGTTGCCATCCTGAAAGAGGGCAATCGATCGTCGAGCGCGCCCGCCGGGCGTCATCGTGGGTACGACGCGGTGAACAGTCGACTTCCAGAAGTTGTTGGTCCATACGGCGAGCGCGTCACCGATATTCACGATGAAGGCACCGTCAACGGGCTCGACGTTGAGCCACGTACTGTCATCCGACAAGATCTGAAGTCCCGGTCCGGGATCGGCGAGCAGGACGGTCAAGATGCCGTAGTCCGTGTGGGCGCCCAAAGCCATCTGTGCTTCGTCGAGTTCCGGATCGGCCTCGTGTCGTTGATACCAGTTCATTCTCATTGTCACAACGGCGTGATCGACTTTGTGGGAGAAAAAATCGGTGTCCAGGCCTAGTGCGACGGCTGCGATATCTGTCAAGGTGCGAGATAAGTCTCGCGCAGCGTTGTAGTAGGTCTGCACGTGACCATGAAACTCCGGAAGCGTGGTGGGCCAAATGTTGGGTCGGTGCCCGTGGAGGTCTGAGCCTCGATCAGATGTCAGCTCATCGCTACCCATGACAAAGGCTTCGACGAGATCAGCGGGACGAATATCGCCGACCGTGTAGGCAAAGCTTTCACTCTTTCGACCTGAATACCCTCGGTAGGTCCCGTCACCAGGAACGACCAGTTCTTTCTCGCTTAGTGGTAGGTGAAAGAAACTGTCCATCTGCTCGAGAGCAGCACGCCGCACATTATCGCTGATGCCATGATTCACGATTTGGAAAAAACCCACACGGTGTGCCGCGTCACGCATTTGGTCGGCAAGAGCAGCCCGGCGCGTAGCGGAGCCACTCCACCAGCCACTGAGATCGATAACCGGCACGGCGCTATTCATACCCTGCAAGGTATCGCTTAGGACCTACTGCGAAGGAAAATTGAGACTGCATCGGCTAGTGCGTCCGTGAACTTCTGCCGCCATTCGGCTGAGGTGAGGTTCGCTGCATCACTGACGTTCTTCATATTCCCGCACTCAATCATCACTTTGGGGGTAGTGGAGAGATTGAGTCCGGCGAGGTCACTGCGCGGCTGAATTCCGTCACGTCCTAGGTAGTTCGACGGTGAGATTCCCCTGTGCAACAGTTGGTTTCGGGTGATGCCGGCCAGCCGATTTGCCTCTCTGGTCATACCGGCCGATGGCCCAACGCCGACGGGGGTCAATATGGTGAAGCCCGAGCCCGAGCTGGGTGCTCCGTCGCCGTGCAGTGAAATCGCTACATCGGATGAGTTGCCTATGGCCGCTCGAATATTCACGCACGGTCCGACGCTGTGATTATCAGACCTCGTGAGCACAACGGACGCGCCTCGTAGGCGAAGTGTCCGGGCGAGTTCGGAAGAAATGATGAACGCGAAGGTCGATTCGGCGAAATTGTCGGATGTCGCGGTACCGGTGGTATCGCACGCTTTCGTGCCGGCGCCATCCGGAACCAGTTGGTTGATGATGTCGGGTCGCGCAGCGTTCCCACCGTTATGTCCGGGATCAATGGCAACCGAGAACCCTGTCAGATCACCGTCGCCGAGTGGTGCAAGTGTCACGGATGTGGCAGTCGTGAGACGTAGTGATGTTGTCGATGTCGTGAGGATTGTTGTCGTCGTCGTCGCGACCGTGACCGTTGTTTGCGTTGTCGGCAGACTCGACGGTCGTTCCCAACGCCACAGGATGCCGGTGACGGTAATGGCAACGAGGGTGTAGGCAACGCGAGCCGTGAGACGTGACATCACCCTCCTTTAATGACGAGCGTAACAATCGCCGCCCCTCGTTCTGGAGAGGCAAAGTAATCTGACCATCTGTGAATCCATCGCACACGATGACGGGACTCGTTGTCTTTACGCATCGTCGAATTGACGTCGTAGCGTTCTACTCCGCGCTCACGGGATGGCCAATTAGCTTCGAGGATCCGGGGAGCACAACCTTGTCGGACGGCAACTTTGAGATCATCGTGCACGATGCGAACGGCAGCCCCGGTGAGGACACGTTGCGTACGGACGGCGCGTTGAAACCAGTTTTTTCTGTTTCGGCAGAGTCAAAAGAGCGAGCGTTGCACAGTGGCGGTCAGCTCCTCGAGTTTGGGAGTTTCCGGTCGATGGACACCGAGTACTGTGCCGTATCTGATCCCGATGGCAACATCGTTACCCTGGCCGTGAAAGATTCCCAATGAGTGCACAGTTCATCTTCACTATGCGAGACCTGCGTCGTTTCTATCCGCCGGATCGTGAAGTTCTCAAGGGCATCAGTCTGTCGTTTTATCCCACTGCCAAAATCGGCGTTATCGGGTCCAACGGCTCTGGAAAGTCGTCGCTTCTCAAGATCATGGCGGGTCTCGATGACGGATTCACCGGCGAAGCACGCTTGACTCCGGGCTTTACGGTTGGCTATCTCGCCCAAGAGCCGGAGTTGGACCCGACCAAGGATGTCCTTGGCAACGTTGCCGAGGGAATGGCTGAGACCGTCGCCCTCATTACTCGTTTCAATGAGGTCTGTGCAGCGATGGCCGACCCGGATGCCGATTTCGATGCACTCCTCACCGAGCAAGCGGATTTGCAGTCAAAGATTGATGCGGCCAATGCGTGGGACTTGGAGCGCACGTTAGATATTGCAATGGAGGCGCTGCGCCTTCCGCCGCCCGACGCAGACGTCACAGTGTTGTCAGGTGGCGAGCGACGTCGAGTGGCACTATGTCGCCTTCTACTCTCCAAACCCGACCTTTTGTTGCTCGACGAACCAACAAACCACCTCGATGCGGAATCAGTGGCGTGGCTAGAGCGTACGTTGCAGGAGTATCCCGGAGCGGTGGTCGCCATCACACACGATCGATATTTCCTCGACAATGTGGCCGAGTGGATTCTTGAACTTGACCGTGGTGCCGGGATCCCCTGGAAGGGTAACTACTCCAGTTGGCTCGAGCAGAAACAGAATCGTCTCGCCGCAGAAGAAAAGGCCGACAAGAACCGACAAGAGGCCCTAGAGCGTGAGTTGGAATGGATTCGCATGTCGCCACGCGCCCGACAAAGCAAAGGCAAAGCACGCCTTGCAGCGTTCAACCAACTTGTCACTGCGTCAGAACAGGCTGATAAGCGACCTGACAAACTCGAAATCACGATTCCCCCTGGTCCCCGCCTGGGAGATCTTGTTGTGAATGCCGACCATCTCACCAAGGCGTTCGGTGACCGCATGCTGATTGACGACCTGTCGTTCATTTTGCCGCCCGGAGGCATTGTTGGTGTGATTGGTCCGAATGGTGCGGGCAAGACCACGATGTTTCGCATGCTCGTCGGCATTGAAACACCTGATAGCGGATCACTCACCGTGGGGCCCACGGTGCAGCTCGCCTATGTTGATCAGAGCCGGTCGGAGCTAGATCCAGGAGCCACCGTCTTTGACGAGATCTCCGGTGGCGCCGAACACATCAAGGTCGGTGCGCGTGAGATTCATGCTCGGGCGTACGTAGCCAGTTTCGGTTTTAAGGGCTCCGACCAACAAAAGTTGGTGGGACAGTTGTCGGGCGGCGAGCGCAATCGGGTGCAACTTGCCAAAGTGCTGACATCGGGCGGCAATGTCCTTCTGCTTGACGAACCAACCAATGATCTTGATGTTGATACTTTGCGGGCACTCGAAGATGCTCTTCTGGAGTTCCCGGGATGCGCTGTCGTCATTAGTCACGATCGATGGTTCCTCGACCGCATTGCCACGCACGTGATTGCCTTTGAGGATGAGGCGGATGTTCGGTGGTTCGAAGGGAACTTTACGGACTATGAAGCCGACCGCAAGAAGCGCCTCGGCGCCGCCGCGGATCAACCTCACCGTCTCCGCTACAAGCCCCTGCGTCGCGATTAACGCCGCTGCTCGTCGAGGAGATCGGGTCCGAGTTCGTCAACGGAGCGAACGCCAAGAAGTTGCATTGTGCGAATGATGTCGTTACGGATAATTTCGAGAACTCTCGTCACGCCACTTTCGCCGCCTGCTGCCAGTCCATAGACCCACGCCCGACCTAATAGAGCGGCCCGCGCACCGAGACAAAGTGCGATGACGACGTCGCTCCCACGGCGAATGCCGCCGTCAACGAGGACCTCGACGTGGGGGCTCGCAATGGGCGCAATGTCGCGAAGGGCACGCAGGGAGCTGGGCGTCTGATCGAGTTGCCGGCCCCCGTGGTTCGACACGATGATGCCGTCAACACCAGCATCCAGGGCTCGTCGGGCATCGTCCGCGCTGACGAGACCTTTGACGACGAGATTGCCTTTCCACTGTTCGCGCATCCATCGCAAGTCGTTCCAGGTTGGAGGTTCGACAATCCAATACATCAAGGCCTCTTCCTCACGGAGTATCCGGCCGTCTCGCGTCATGCCACGGGTATTCGCCAGAGGGAAGCGAAAGCGATCGCGCGCGGCATGCGTGAACCATGTTGGTTTGGTGATGACATAGCGAGCCATCGAGGTCATTGTGCTGCGATTCACTCTGACCGGAAGTGCCGCACCGTACCGCAAATCTCGTTCGCGATTACCTGGCACCACAGTGTCCATCGTGACGACAAGCGTGCTGGCTCCTGCTGCCTGCGCTCGCGCAATCATCTGCTCCCCACCTTGGCGACCGCCGAGGGGGTAGAGCTGATAACAGAATGAGTTTGAAACGCCGCACACTTCTTCGATGGTGTGACCCGACATCGAACTCTGGCAGAAAGGTATTCCGAGAGCATTTGCGGCGCGCGCTCCGGCAACGTCACCCTGCGGGTGCATCGAGCGAGTAAATCCCACGGGTCCAACCGCAACAGGAAACGCGGACGTGGTGCCA